>USBP01000219.1 GCA_900552985.1 uncultured Oscillospiraceae bacterium | reverse complement strand
AGCCGGCCAAGGCGCTGAGCCTGCGCCAAGCGGTGCGGATCAAGGGCGTGCCGCTGGTGATGGTCACGTTTTTTGGCTACTGCGCGCTGGAGCAGACCGCGGGCCTCTGGGCAAGCAGCTACCTGGTGCAGCTGCGCGGGATTTCAGAGGAGACGGCCGCGAGCTTTGCCTCGCTGTTTTTCCTCGGGATTACGTTCGGCCGCTTTTTATGCGGATTTGTGGCCGAACGGCTGGGCGACCGGCGGATGATCCGGATCGGGATTTTGACCGCAGTTGCGGGCATTTTGCTGGTGGCGCTCCCCATCTCATATGACGCATTTGCACTGGTGGGCCTCATTGTCGTCGGCCTGGGCTGCGCCCCGATTTACCCTTCCGTTATCCACGCGACGCCCGCAAACTTTGGCAAGGAGAATTCACAGGCGATTATCGGCATCCAGATGGCGAGCGCCTATGTGGGCACAACCTTTATGCCGCCGTTGTTTGGCCTGATCGCGACGCATATCCATATCGGGCTTTATCCCGTTTACCTTCTTGCGCTCGCCGTGCTGATGCTCTGCATGTCGGAGCGGCTGAACCGGACGGTTGCAAAAGCGCACGCGGCAGAAAAAGCCGCTTGAATGATTACATAAAAAGGAGCAATGGCCTTGTCGTTTTTACAAACCGCCGTTGAATCGGTCAACCACTATCTTTGGGATTATCTGCTTTTGTTTTTGCTTTGCGGCACTGGGATCTATTTCACCTTCCGGCTGAAATTCATTCAGGTGCGCCGCTTTGGCGAGAGCTTCCGCCGGACGTTTGGCGGCGTCCGCCTGCGCGGGGCCAAGGCGGATGGCGGCGGGATGAGCTCCTTCCAATCCCTGGCCACAGCCGTTGCCGCCCAGGTTGGCACCGGGAACCTCGCGGGCGCGGCTACGGCGCTTATCGGCGGCGGGCCCGGCGCGATTTTCTGGATGTGGCTGAGCGCATTTTTTGGCATGGCAACGATTTTTGCGGAGGCCACGCTGGCGCAGAAGTATAAAACCACGCGCGACGGCGAGGTCACCGGCGGCCCGGCCTACTATATTCGGGCAGCGTTTCGGGGCCGCTTCGGCAAGGTGTTGGCGACGGTCTTTTCCGCCCTGGTTATTTGTGCGCTCGGCTTTATGGGGAATATGGTGCAGTCCAATTCCATCGGCGCGGCGTTTCAAAATGCGTTTGATCTCCCGCCGTTGGCGGTCGGCGTGATTGTTGCAGCCATTGCGGGCTTTATCTTTCTGGGCGGAGTGCAGCGGATTGCGAGTGTAACGGAAAAAATTGTGCCGGTTATGGCGCTGTTTTATATTGTTGGAGCGTTGGCGATTGTCGCCGTCCATTTCCGCAAGATCCCGGATGCCTTTGCGCAGATCTTCACAGGCGCATTTTCTCCACAGGCGGTTACGGGCGGCGTGATCGGGATCACGGTGCAGAAATCCATTCGCTTCGGCGTGGCGCGCGGCTTGTTTTCCAATGAGGCGGGTATGGGTTCCACCCCGCACGCCCACGCGATTGCCAAGGTAAAGCATCCCTGCGATCAGGGAATTGTCGCCATGATGGGCGTGTTTTTGGATACCTTTATCATTTTAACGCTGACGGCTCTCGTTGTGCTCGTCACAGGCGTGCTGCCGCGCGGCTACAGCGGCGAGCTTCAGGGCGTCGATCTGACGCAGGCGGGCTTTGAATCGGTGTTTGGCTATGGCGGCACGGTGTTTATTGCCATCTGTATGTTCTTTTTTGCGTTTTCCACAATTGTCGGCTGGTATTTTTTTGGAGAGGTCAATATCCGCGCCCTATTCGGCAAGAAGGGCGTGAAGGTTTATGCGCTGCTGGTGTGTATCTTTGTCGCCGTTGGTTCCACGCTGAAGGTGGATCTTGTCTGGAGCCTTTCCGACACCTTTAACGGCCTGATGGTGATTCCGAATCTGCTTGGCCTGCTCGGCCTGAGCGGGACGGTTTCCCGGCTCTACCGGGCGTATACGCAGCGCAAAACGCCGGAAGAGGGTTCCTGAAAATGAGTGTGGTGAAGCACCCGCTGAAGCCTGTGTATGACGCGCATTCCCGTGTGCTGATCCTCGGCACAATGCCCTCCCCCAAATCCAGGGAGGAGGGTTTTTATTATGCGCATCCGCAAAACCGCTTCTGGCGGATCCTTGCGGCGCTGTTCCAAGAGCCGCTGCCCGTGAGCAATACGGAAAAGCGTGCGTTTGTGCTGGCGCATCATATCGCGCTCTGGGATGTGCTGGCCTCCTGTGAGATACAGGGCGCGGCAGATCACAGCATTCGCCGCCCTGTGGCGAACGACCTGCGTCCGGTGCTGGAGGCGGCGCCGGTGCGGGCCATTTTTACAACTGGGAGGAAGGCGTCGGAGCTCTACCGCAGGCTGTGCCTTCCCCAGACCGGTCGGGCAAGCGTGTATTTGCCCTCGCCCAGCGCGGCCAACTGCCGTGATTGCACGCTGGAGCAGCTTGTGTGCGCATACCGCGTGCTGTTAAAATATACGGATTTTTGAGCCGGAGAATTGCGCCTGGGGCCTTGGCCGGGAACAGGGAGATCATTGCAGAAAAGAGGAGAACTACTGTTGGATACTGCCGGCTTTGCAAAAATATCTGCGCCGCTGCTTAGATGGTACCGGCAAAATGCGCGCAGCCTTCCCTGGCGGGATGCGCCTACGCCATATCGTGTGTGGGTTTCAGAGATTATGCTGCAGCAAACCCGGGTGGAGGCTGTGAAGCCTTATTTTGAGCGCTTTATGAAGATGCTTCCGGATATCCGGGCGCTGGCAGAGGCCCCGGAGGAGACGTATTTAAAGCTTTGGGAAGGGCTGGGATACTACAGCCGCGTGCGCAACCTGCACAAGGCCGCCTGCCAGGTAATGGAGCGCTATGGCGGGGAGTTGCCCCGCAGCTATGAAGCGCTGCTCTCCCTGCCTGGAATCGGCCCCTACACGGCCGGCGCAATCGCCTCAATTGCTTATGGGCTCCCAGCCCCGGCGGTGGATGGAAATGTGCTGCGCGTCGTCACCCGTATTACAGCTGATTCTTCCAATATTAGCGATGTCAAAGTGAGAAAACAGATTGAGCAGCGCGTGCGCCTGGCTATTCCATCGGATGCTCCTGGGGCCTTTAATCAGGCGCTGATGGAGCTCGGCGCTACGGTTTGCCTACCCAACGGGGCGCCGCAGTGCGAAGCCTGCCCGCTGAAATCGCTTTGCGCGGGCTTTGCAGGAGGGAACCCCTGCGCTTTCCCTGTGAAGGCGGCAAAAAAGGCGCGCCGGGTTGAGCAGCGCGCGGTTTTTTTATTTTTGTGCGGCGGAAAGCTCGCTCTGCACCGCAGGCCGGGCCGGGGCCTGCTGGCCGGGCTCTGGGAACTGCCCAATGAGCTGGTTGCTGCCGCAGATGCGCCGCAGATAGCGCGCGCTGCGGCGGAGAAATGGGGCCTGCAAGCGCTTCGGATTGAAAAATGCGGGCAGGCAAAGCATGTTTTTACCCATGTTGAGTGGCGCATGACCGCTTACCGCATCCGCGTGGAGGAAACGCCGCCGGGTGCGGGCCTTTGCTGGGTAACGCCGCAGGAGCTGGCAGACGAGGCTGTAAGAGCATACGAGGCCGGAGCTTCCACGGTACATATCCATACGAGAAACCCAAAGACGGGGGAGCCTGA
>USBP01000218.1 GCA_900552985.1 uncultured Oscillospiraceae bacterium | reverse complement strand
GTGATCGAGGCGGTGTGCCGCGCGCAGCCCAACACAGTCGTCGTGCTGCACAACGGTTCCCCTGTGCTGATGCCGTGGCTCGGGCAGGCCAACGCCGTGCTGGAAGCCTATCTTGGCGGAGAGGCGGTTGGCGAGGCGCAGATTGACCTGCTCTTTGGCGACGCCAACCCCTGCGCAAAGCTGGCGGAGACCTTCCCGCTCTCGCTGGAGGATACGCCCTGCGCCAATTATTTCCCTGGCGGCCCCTTAACGGTGGAATACCGGGAGAGCATCTATGTTGGATACCGCTATTATGATAAGGCGGAGAAGGCGGTGCTCTTCCCATTCGGGCACGGCCTGAGCTACACACAGTTTACATACAGCGGATTAAAGCTTTCCAAAACCCGATTCAAGGCGGAAAACGGTCTGACGCTCAGCTTCCGGGTACGCAACACAGGCGGGCGCGACGGCGCGGAGATTGCGCAGGTTTATGTGGCGGATGTGGAGAGCTCCGCCTTCAAAGCGCCGAAGGAGCTCAAAGGATTTGAAAAGGTGTTTCTGAAGGCAGGCGAGGAGAAAACGGTAGAAATTACGCTCGATGAGCGCGCCTTTGCCTATTATGATACGGCGCAGCAGGCCTGGAGGGTAGAGAGCGGGAAATATCAGATTCTCGTCGGCGCCTCCAGCCGCGATATCCGCCTGACCGGCAATGTGCAGGTGATCGGCGCCCCGGCCCCCAAGGGGGAGGATATGGCCCGAGGATTGCTCCCGACCTATTATGACGGCCATTTTGACCGCGTCCCAGACGCGGAGTTTGAAGCGCTGCTCAGCAGGCCCATCCCACGCTCGTGGCGGGATCCCACCCAGCCTTTTACCCGCGACAATACGATTGACGATGCAAAAAACACAAAGTGGGGCCGCCGGATTATGAAGCTGCTGCGCAGGTTTATCAAGATGGACTGCGGCATCGCGACGGACGAAATGGCCCTCGCCATGATTGCGGAGATGCCCATTCACAACCTCTCCACCATGTCGCAGGGCGCGGTGACACAGGAGATGGAGGAAGCAATCGTCATGCTCTTTAATGATGAAAAGCCGGCGAAAGCGCTCGGAATCCTGGCCGCAGGCGCGGCAGGCGCGCTCAAAAAGGCAAAGCAGCTGCTGTAAAGCGCAGTCTAAGCGCAGGCGGCCATTTCGGTATATCATCTGCTTTCTCCCGGTCTACCGCCAGCTTCCCATCCGGAGCGCCCTCTTATAAAAACCCGCAAGGGGCTTCCCCGCCCATTTTGAACCTCCGACGGCGGTGGGAATCATCATTGTCTGTCACCCGCTTTGTGTATCGTTTTTTGTTTAAGCAGGGTAAATACAATTTAGGCGCAGGCTGAAATAAGGTACGCCGGCGGGTCAACAGCTGGATGAACGGGATATCAATGCCTTATCTTTGCCCATTCAAAAAGAAAATATAATGAACCAAGATACTATTTGTGCCATCGCTACTGCCCAGGGAGGAGCTATCGGAAGCATCCGTGTGCAAAACCGTTCTTCGGAAGGGGGATAGCTTCAGGCCGCAGGCACAGCCCGCATCCCAGGTGGAGTGCCAGGGGCGCGCTCCGCCTTACATTTTACGTGCACACCAACCTTTTGGTTTCCACCTGTAAGGGCCAGTTGCCGTTGACCCGGCAAAGGCCGGGGCTCTGTAAGTGGTTCGCCAGCAAGGGCATAAAAGCAGGCCCGGGCATCCATGAAGAACTGAAGGCCCCGCTGGGCAACCATTCGGGGCCTTCAGCCTCACGGCCCAAGCACACGCCAGAATGTTAAATTTCAGATGGGAAAGCCGGGAGGCTACTGCAAGGTTCTTTTGCAGTAGCCTCCGCTAAGTCATTTCATATGCTCCATCAACTGGAGTAAGAGGCTCTTTTCCTCCGCGGAAAGCTTACTCCATTTTCCTATGAGCTGCACCTGATCCTCCGTCAAATAGGTAAAAGTCTCCTCTTCCGCAAAAAACTGCGCGAGCGTCAGATCAAACGCTTTGCAAATTTTCTCAAGGGAAGGGATAGAGGGCATCATATTCTTGCGAAACCAGGAGGAAATTGTGGATTGCGGCAAACCGGAAAGCACGGATAGCTCATACTCCGTCCATCCATGCGCAAGCCGGTATTTTGTTATGGTATCCAGTACGCGCGCCATACGATCACCACTTTGTAACGTTTCGTATATTGTAAAACGATAAAGCGTTACACTTTAATAATCATTTTCGTATATTTTATGCGATATTATTCACATCAATGGGAATAATCTGATGATCGTCATCTCCGCACCATCAATTTTTTACTGCTGAATGCAAAAACCGCAGATGCGTTTCGCAGTCCCTTTATTCTCCTTCTATTTAAGCCATCCGCCGCGCACCTGCTCCAGCTGGCGGCAATATTCCCGAATTTGTTCCCCATCGCGGCGAGGCTGCGGAACGGGAAGCGCCACTGCCTTCAACACCCGCAGGGGAGGGCCGTCCAACAGAAGCACCGTATCCGCCATTGCGGCTGCTTCCTCCAGCTCATGCGTCACCAGAAGAGCCGGCTTCTCCTGTATTGCGCGCATCGCACAGGCCATCACCGAAGCGCGGGTGGCGTCGTCAAGCGCCTTAAATGGCTCATCCAGTAAAAACAAATCGCCGCCATAGGCCAGTGCCCGCGCAATCGCTACCCGCCTGCGCATACCGCCACTGAGTTCCCCGGGCAGCTTTCGCCGTGCTGCGGCCAGTCCCATCCCGGCAAGCCAGGCACCAGCATCCGTATGAGGGGCCGCCAGAGCAATATTCTGCTCCGCCGTGCACCAGGGCAGCAGCCGGTCCTCCTGAAACACCATGGAAATCCGTTTTCCTGCAAGGCCGGCAATGGACCCATCATCCACACGCTCCAACCCGGCAATCAGGCGCACCAGCGTCGTTTTTCCACAGCCCGAGGGGCCGCAAAAGGCGGTGGTCCCCTTCTCCGGCAAGGCCAAAGAAAAATCCGATAGCACCGGCTGCCCCGCATAAGCCTTATAAACATGGCGCATTTCCACCGTCATACCGCGCCCTCCTTTGCCGCTTGCAACGGGCGGAAAAAGCGGCCGCTCATACAGTGCAGCAGACCCACCAGCAGCTTTTCCAGCAGCATGCTTAAGGCAATGATTACAAGGGTCCAGGCAAACAGATCCGTCGTTTCCAAGTAGACCTTCGCATTATAAAGCTGCAGGCCAATTGAATTACGCGGCATCGCAAGCACCTCCGCCGCCACGCCCGCCTTCCACGCCAGGCCAAGGCCGGTTGTGCAGCCCGCCATAAAATAAGGCAACACGCTGGGCGCATAGATCCGCCACGCCGTCTTCCACGGCCCCAGGTGAAACACCCTTGCCATTTCCAGCAATTTGGCATCTGTATTGCGAAGCCCTTCTCCCACATTGCCCCACACGATGGGCAGCACCATTAAAAAGGCTGCAAACGGCGGGATATGACTGCCGCGCAGCCAAACCAGAGCGAGGATGATGAAGGAGGCCACCGGCGTCGCCTTGATGATTCCCATCAGCGGGCTGACCAGCGCGTGGAGGAAGGGCGCCGCATAGGTCAGCACCGCAAGGCCCACACCGGCCGCCACCGCCGCCAGATACCCGCACATGATTCTCAGCAGGCTCCCGGCGGTAATACGCCAGAAGTCCGTCTCCCGCAGCAGCTG
>USBP01000217.1 GCA_900552985.1 uncultured Oscillospiraceae bacterium | reverse complement strand
CGCCCCGAGTTGGCTGATTTTTTCCTCCAGGAGCGTACCTCGCAGGCTGGTCTCCACGGAGAAGCCCATCAGCTTTGTAAGCGTTCCAACACGCATGGATGCGAGCAGGCTGAGCGCAGGCTTCCAGAGCGCGCCTGCATGCTCCGTAAGGTAGCCAGTGTCAAGCTTCAGGCCGTCGAGCATTTTTTGCCCGATTGCACCGATGGCGGGGATCACCTGCTCGGAAAGCAGAGCGTTTGTCAAAGAAGGGTTCAGCTGCTCAAGCAGCGCGGCGATAGTGGCGTCCGCCGTTTCCCGGCCAATTGCGTGCGTGGTCATCATATCCGTCAAAAGATCATTGAGCGTGAAGGGCTTTCCCTCCGGCGTTTCACACAGCACGCTGGCGCACAGCTGCTCGAGCAACGCCCGGATTTCCCGGCGCAGCGGGCTCATTCCGTCTGCATCCTTTGCCAGCCATTGCGCGCTGATTTGCGTAAACAGATCGTTGATCATGGGGAGGAGCTGTTGAGAAATGGAGATGGAGAGCGCAGGCAGAAGGAATGAGGCAGAGCTCTCAATCACAATATGATCCGCGCCCTCCAGACGGATTGTCAGGGAGCCGAGGCTGAGCTTCCCCCCAAGGTCAAGCGTTACCGGGGCTTTTAGCAGGGCTTGCAGCATGCTGCGCAGGGTGCTATTTAAATTTGAAATTCCAGCAGCATGCTCGATCCCCGCTTTGAGGCCGGCCGATTCCCAAAGCTTCAGTTCACTGTCTAAAAAACGCATGGCATAATCTGCAAAGGCGGTTTTGGAAAACAGCTGCTCCTTGAGGTGGGCCTGGTAATCGATGCGTTGCCCTTTCCAGGTGATGCGTGCGACGCTTTCTGCGGATAGGGTGATTTTTGCGCCCTCCACTACTGCGCTGCGGATGGGCGCGCCATAGGTGACGGGCGAGCCGGTTGCCATCTCCATGAGCCAGTTCCCCGCCGGAGAAGTGTAGCTTGCAACGTCCGTCTCATACATGTGACCGGAAAAGAGATAGGTAAGCCCTGCGTCCGCAAATTGCTGCGCGATTTCGTCACTGCTGCCAGCCACGCCGGTGAAAGCGGGGGTGGTGCTGCCGGTTTTGTGCGGCAAAACCGGGCGGTGCATCCCAGCAATCAGCGTTTCGCCGTTTTGTTTGGCTTGGCGGACTTGTTGTAGAATCCAATCCATTAGCCCGTCGGAAATAGCCCCACCCGGCGCGGAGCCACCGGCGTAGCTTTCGGCGTCGATCATCAGCAGGCGAATGCCCTCCTTGGGGGTGATGGCATAGGAGAGGCCGCCCTGCACAGCGCTGCCGTCCGGTGTGTCAAGCGGCTGATAATAGGCGGCATGATCCGCCCCGTCATAGCCGAAGGCGCGAAAGATACGGCGGAAAGCGGAGGGGGACAGGCCGCCATCGTGCACGTCGCAATCCCCGTTAATCACGTAGACCGGAACCCCCGCCTGCTCGACCTTTTCTAGCTGCTTTGCCAGGGCGGCGGCACTTTCCGGCTCCCCGTTGTTCGTCAGGTCGCCGGTTAAAATCAGCGCTTCTGGGCGGTTTTGAAGGACAGTGGCGAGCGCCTCCTCCACAGCTGGGGCGCTTTCTGCAGAGAGGCGGAGCGCCTGGCCGGTCTCCTGCGCTTTTCCGCCAGAGAGGGAAAGCGGGAGGTAATATAAATCGGAAAGGATGTTGAGTGTGATGCGAGAGGGCTCTGTTGCCTGAGCTGCTGCGGGGCGCAGAGCGGGTAGGCAGCAGAGAAGCGCGCAAAGGCACAGCGCTAAGGCGACAGGCATTTTGGGGAGAGATCGCATCGCTTGAAAGACTCCTTTCTCTCCTGTGCACGGCGCTCGCGATGTGGGGCAGGCCATGCGTTGGAGCTGCTACGTTCAGTATTTGCGTTTTTTGCCTGCATTCAGGCGGTTTTATTTTAGAAAGATTTGGAAATGATACATTTGCCGCACGCATTCCGTAACGCCCGGTATCTGCGTGACGCGCAAGGGAAAGGTTGAAAGTGTTTCAATCGAAAGTTCATCAAAAAGTTATATATTTTTTGGAATCGGTGTGTTATAATGAAAAAACATTGTGAATTTTTAGGCCGGTTTTCTCTTCGTGCATCACACGGAGGCAGGGCCGGCATGTGGGGAAGCGCCGCAGGGTAAGCGGCAGCCTTTCTAAAACCATACGGAGGAGACTAGTACCATGGGATTCTTGAAAAAACTGTTTGGCGATTACTCCACAAAGGAGGTCAAGCGCATTCTTCCGCTGCGGGATAAGGTGCTCGCGCTCGAGGAGGAATACGCCGCCAAGACGGATGAGGAGCTGCAGGCGGTAACGCCCGCACTCAAGCAGCGCCTTGCAGAGGGAGAAACGTTGGACGATATCCTCCCCGATGCATTCGCGGCCTGCCGGGAAGCCTCCTGGCGCGTGCTGGGGATGAAGCACTTCCCGGTGCAGATCGTCGGCGGCATCGTGCTGCATCAGGGCCGTATTGCTGAGATGAAAACCGGTGAAGGCAAAACGCTGGTCGCTACCCTGCCGGCCTATCTCAACGCGCTCTCCGGCAAGGGCGTTCACGTTGTCACGGTCAACGATTATCTGGCGCGGCGCGACTCGGAGTGGATGGGCAAGGTTTATCGCTTTTTGGGGCTGAAGGTCGGCCTGATCGTGCACGAGAAAAATGATGCACAGCGCCGCGAGGCGTATGCGGCGGATATCACCTACGGCACCAACAATGAGATGGGGTTTGACTACCTGCGGGATAATATGGTGCCCTATAAAGAGCTCAAGGTGCAGCGCGGGCATAACTTTGGCATCGTAGACGAGGTCGACTCCATTTTGATCGACGAGGCTCGCACCCCGCTGATTATCTCCGGCAAGGGGGATGCCTCTACGGATCTGTACCGTCAGGCCAACGAGTTTGCAAAGCGCTTGAAGGTCGTGCGTATCAAGGAGCAGGATTCCAAGAAGAACGCCGAGGAGGAAGCGGACGCCGACTATATCGTGGATGAAAAGGCAAAGACCGCTGTGCTCACGAAGGAGGGCGTCAAAAAGGCGGAGGCCTATTTCCATGTGGACAACCTGATGGATATGGAGAACCTCACCCTCCAGCACCACCTCAATATGGCTATCCGCGCGCAGGGCGTGATGAAGCGCGATGTCGACTATGTGGTCAAGGATGGGCAGGTGCTTATCGTGGATGAATTCACGGGCCGCATCATGCTGGGCCGCCGTTACAGCGAGGGCCTTCATCAGGCCATTGAGGCAAAGGAGGGCGTGAAGGTCGAGTCGGAGAATAAAACGCTTGCAACCATCACCTTCCAGAATTATTTCCGCCTCTATGCCAAGCTCTCCGGTATGACCGGTACGGCGATGACCGAGAGCGAGGAGTTCCAGGAGATTTATAAGCTCGATGCGGTTGAAATCCCCACCAATAAGCCGATGATCCGCGACGACCACCCAGATGCCGTGTATGCGACGGTTGAGGCGAAGTATAAGGCCATCATCAATCAAATTGAGCAGTGCCATCAAAAGGGGCAGCCCGTGCTGGTGGGCACGGTCTCTATTGAAAAATCCGAGCTTTTGAGCGCGATGCTGAAAAAGCGCCATATCAAGCATGAGGTGCTCAACGCGAAATATCACGAGAAAGAGGCGGAGATCGTCGCGCAGGCCGGCAAGTTCGGCGTGGTGACGA
>USBP01000216.1 GCA_900552985.1 uncultured Oscillospiraceae bacterium | reverse complement strand
CGCCGCTGTTGTTACGGCCATCTGCACGGCCCGTCTACGCGCGCGGCGGTGACAGGTGAGCAGGAGGGGATTCAGTTTTCTCTGATCTCAGCCGATTACCTACATTTTTGCCCTCAGCTGCTTCGTATTTCATAGGAGCTATTTTGGTTGAATCAATAGCGATTCTTGGGTGCTTTTTGTGGGCGTCGTTCGCCTGCCTGCGGTGCCCGAGATAAGAAAAAAGAGGGGAGAAGCACGGTTTTATAAAAAAAACTGGAAATTGCGGAGAGTATCTGCTATAATAACTTAGTTAAACTGCAACTGATGTACAGGAGGAAACACAAATGAGTTTAAAAGCAGCGACCAAACTGGAAGAGGCCGGTGTCTATGAGCTTGAGGTGGCAGTTGACGCTGCGGCCTTTGAGGATGCGGTCAACAAGGCATATCTCAAGCAGAAAAAGAATATAACCGTACATGGCTTCCGCAAGGGCAAGGCGCCCCGCGCGTTCATTGAGCGCGTCTATGGCCCTGAGGTTTTCTATGAGGATGCGATTGAGGCGGTTTATCCGCAGGTAGTCAAGGAGGCTGTGGAGGAATCCGGCCTGAAAACGGTTTATGAGCCCTACGATCCCAAGGTGGAGGAGATGGGGAAGGATGGCGCTCTGATTAAGGTCAAGGTTGCCGTGAAGCCGGAGGTTGAATTGGGCGAATACAAGGGCCTGCAAGCCGAAAAGGCTGCCGTTGAGGTCAAGGATGACGAGGTGGATGCAGAGATCGAGAAGCTGCGTGAGCGCAATGCCCGCTACATCAGCGTGGAGGACCGCCCGGCGCAGGAGGGCGATATGGCCGTGATCGATTTTGAGGGCTTTGTGGATGGCGTGGCCTTTGATGGCGGCAAGGGTGAAAACTTTGATCTGACGCTCGGCTCCCATCAGTTCATCCCGGGCTTTGAGGAGCAGGTGGCCGGACACAAGGCCGGCGAATCGTTTGAGATCAACGTCACCTTCCCGGAGGAATATGCCGAGGAGCTTAAGGGGAAGGATGCTACCTTCAAAATTAAGCTGCACGAAATCAAGCAGAAAGAGCTGCCGGAGCTGGACGATGAGTTCGTCAAGGATGTCAGCGAATTCGATACGCTCGACGAGCTGAAAGCGGATACGAAGGAGAAGCTCCTCCAGCATAAGCAGGAGCATGCCGATGAGGATTTTGAGCGCGCTGTGCTTGAGCAGCTGCCCGCATTGGTCACGGCGGAAATTCCGCAGCTGATGTTCGACCGCGCCGCCCAGGAGGAGTTCGACGAGTTTAATTACCGCTTACAGTCGCAGGGGATTGATTTTGACACCTATCTCAACTACACAGGCATGGAGCGCGACGCCATGATGGCTATGTACCGCGAGCAGGCCGAGACGAACGTCAAGACCCGCCTTGCGCTGGAGAAGATTGTGGAGCTGGAGAAGATCGAGCCCTCGGCGGACGAGGTGGAGGCGGAGTATGCTAAGCTTGCCGAAACCTATAAAATGGATGTGGAGAAAATCAAAAACGTGGTTCCTACCGAGGATGTTTCCTTCAATCTGGCTGTGCGCAAGGCGATCGAATTCTTGAAAGACAACGCGGTCCCCAAGAAAAAGAAAGCTACGCGCAAGAAGAAGGCTGCTGCGGAGAAGCCCGCTGAGGAGCCGAAGGCAGAGCAGGCAAACGCAGAGGAGCCGGCGGCAGAATAATTTCCAAACCCGTTTAAAACGCTTGCCGGCTGCGCAATACTAAAGGATAGCGGAAAGCGGCGCATCTGGTTTTTGAAATATTGAAGAGCCTGGTGGTGGGGGCGGTCGTTTGCCCCGGCATCGGGCTCTGTGTTCCGGCCCCGGCTGTGCGCCGGCAGATATTCTGAAAGGGGGATTTTCCCGATGAGCTTAGTACCGATGGTAATTGAACAGACCAGCAGGGGGGAGCGGCAGTTTGATATTTTCTCCCGCCTGCTCAACGACCGCATCATTGTGCTCTGCGATGAGGTCAATCAGACGACTGCGAGCCTCGTAGTGGCGCAGATGCTCTTTCTGGAGGGGCAGGATGCTGAAAAGGATATCAGCTTTTATATCAACAGCCCCGGCGGCTCGGTAACGGACGGCCTGGCGATCTATGATACGATGCAGTATATCAAATGCGATGTCTCCACCATCTGTATGGGCATGGCGGCGAGCATGGGCGCTTTTTTGCTTGCGGCAGGCACAAAGGGCAAGCGGCTGGCGCTGCCCAACAGCGAGGTGATGATCCACCAGCCCTCTGGCGGCATGAAGGGCCAGGCGACGGATATGGAGATCACGACCCGTCACATTATCCGCACGAAGGAGCGCCTGAATAAAATCCTGGCGGCCAACACCGGAAAGCCCTATGAGGTTATCTGCCAGGATACGGAGCGAGACAATTTTATGAGCGCACAGGAGGCGCTGGAATACGGCCTGGTTGACCGCATCATTGAGCACAGGTAAACCGGGCGAAGGCTTTTACCGGGGAGGTATCGCAGTTGCCAAGAGACGACGACAACAACCAGAAGAGCGTACGCTGCTCCTTCTGCAATAAGACACAGGATCAGGTGGATACGCTGGTCGCGGGGCCGGGGGTGTTTATCTGTAATGAGTGCGTGGAGCTTTGCCGCGAGGTGATCGAGGATGAGGAGCGCCCACGCCGCCGCGGCGGCCGGGATGATGCCAATTTCACCCTGCCCACGCCTGAAGAGATTAAAAACCAGCTGGACGAGTATGTCATCGGGCAGGAGCAGGCAAAAATCGCACTGAGCGTAGCGGTTTATAACCACTACAAGCGTATCTATTTCGGCAAAGGCGCGGATGTGGAGATCCAGAAAAGCAACGTTTTGCTGTTGGGGCCCACAGGCGTAGGCAAAACGATGCTTGCGCAGACGCTTGCACGAATTCTGAACGTGCCGTTTGCCATTGCGGATGCGACAACTTTGACAGAGGCCGGCTATGTCGGCGAGGATGTGGAGAATATTCTGCTGAGGCTGATCCAGGCGGCGGATTATGATATTGAGCGCGCCGAGCGCGGTATTATCTATGTGGATGAGATCGATAAGATTTCCCGTAAGAGTGAAAACGCCTCTATCACGCGGGACGTCAGCGGCGAAGGCGTGCAGCAGGCTCTGCTGAAAATTTTGGAGGGCACCGTCTCCAACGTTCCGCCGCAGGGCGGGCGTAAGCATCCGCAGCAGGAGTTTATCCAGATTGACACCACGAATATCCTTTTCATCTGCGGCGGTGCATTCGACGGGATTGAGAAAATTGTGGAGAACCGGATGGGCCATTCTTCCCTCGGCTTTGAAGCGACGATCCACAGCAAAAAAGAGGTGCAGCTCTCTACCGTCATGGAGAAGGTCATCCACCAGGATTTGGTCAAGTTTGGCCTGATTCCCGAGCTGGTCGGCCGCCTGCCGGTGATCACGGCGCTGCATGCCCTGGATCGGGAAGCGCTGGTGCGCATCCTGACGGAGCCGAAAAACGCAGTGTTAAAGCAATATAAGAAGCTGTTTGAGATGGATCACGTGGAGCTGGATTTCGATGCGGACGCACTGGCTGCAATTGCGGATCAGACGCTGGAAAAAGAGACGGGCGCGCGTGGCCTGCGCTCCATTATGGAGAAGCTGCTTACGCCGATTATGTATACGATCCCGTCGGATTATACGATTGAGCGGGTGCAGATTACGGCGGCC
>USBP01000215.1 GCA_900552985.1 uncultured Oscillospiraceae bacterium | reverse complement strand
GTGGTAGCCGTTGATATGCTCCGGCATGACGATCTGCACCTGGCTGGTCATGGATTCGGAAACGCGCTTTGGCGCGAGCTCTGGCATAGAAAAGCCCTCCTGAAACAAATTTACCGGTTTATTTTACCCGAAATCAGACCGTTTTGCAATCGTGCGGCGGAAACGGCCCACCGTTTGAAAAGAGCCGGAAGCACCTTTCCTTTTGGGGCCTCCGGCTCTTCACTTCAGCGGTTTCCATACATTTTCTGATAATACTGCTGGTAATCCCCGTTGCGAACATGCTCCCACCACGAGCGGTTGCTAAGATACCAGTCAATCGTTTTCTGAATGCCGTCGTCAAAGCTCGTTTGCGGCAGCCAGCCAAGCTCGCGGTGGATTTTTGCGGGGTCAATGGCGTAACGGCGGTCATGGCCGGGGCGGTCCTTCACAAAGGCGATCAAATCCTCGCTTTTGCCGAGCGCTTTCAGGATGGTGCGCACCACGTCGATATTCTGCCGTTCATTATGGCCCCCGATATTGTAAACCTCACCCACGCGCCCTTTTTCCAGAATCAGTTCAATCGCACGGCAATGATCCTCCACATAGAGCCAGTCGCGCACGTTTTTACCGTCCCCATAAACAGGCAGCGGCTTTTCCTCCAGCGCGTTCAGAATCATCAGAGGGATCAGCTTTTCAGGGAAGTGATAGGGGCCGTAATTGTTAGAGCAGCGGGAAATCGTCACGGGCGTGCCATAGGTGCGGTAATACGCCATCACCAACAGGTCGGCCGAAGCTTTGCTGGCGGAATAGGGGGACGAGGTGTGCAGCGGTGTTTCCTCCGTGAAGAACAGCTCCGGCCGGTCGAGCGGGAGATCGCCATAGACCTCGTCGGTTGAAACCTGATGGTAACGTTTTGTACCGAATTTATTACAGGCATCCAACAGCACCTGCGTGCCAAGGATATTGGTTTTTAAAAAAATCTCAGGCGTGTCAATCGAACGGTCAACATGGCTCTCCGCTGCAAAATTGACCGCTGCGTCAAAGCCCTCCTCCTCAAAAAGGCGGTAGACCGCCGCCCTGTCAGTGATATCGCCATGGACAAAACGCAGGCGTGCATCCCCCAGCAAGGGCTCCAGCGTTTCCAGATTCCCGGCATAGGTCAGGGCGTCAAGGCAGACAATGCGGTAATCCTGCCGTTTTTTTAGCAGGTAATGGATAAAATTACCGCCGATAAAGCCGGCGCCCCCGGTTACTAATATATTTTTCAAATGAAAACCATCCTTTCTGAAAAGCAGCATTCACACGGCCGGAGCCCAATAATCCCACGCAAAGCGAATGCCGCCTTGCAAAATATTCGTTCCATTTTCGATTGTGGGCCGCAGAGGGCGCTGACACAATCCTTTTTGTTTATTATAGCCCTTCAGCGCCTGAAAAGCAAGGCAGGCTCCAATGAGGCACGCCCCCCCTGCCCAGCCGCTGTGGCCTAGCTTGACAAACGCCCGCTGCCATACTATTCTGAAAGAAACAATCAGGAGCGGCACAGGATACGCAGTCGGAAGGAATGGTAAAATGGACTACACGGAAATCAATGCAAATACGATTGACAGCTGGGTTGAAGAGGGCTGGGTATGGGGAATCCCGATCACACAGGAACAGTTTTTGGAGGCGCGCAACGGAAACTGGTCCATGCTCCTGACACCCACTAAACCCGTTCCCCGGGAATGGTATCCTGCGCTGAAGGGCAAAAAGGTGCTCGGTCTTGCCTCTGGCGGCGGCCAGCAGATGCCAATTTTTGCTGCGCTGGGCGCCGAATGCACGGTTCTGGATTATTCCAAGCAGCAAATCGCCAGCGAATTGATGGTTGCAGAACGGGAAGGATATTCGATCAACGCAATCCGGGGAGATATGACAAAACCGCTTCCGTTTGAGAAAGATTCGTTTGATCTGATTTTTCATCCGGTCTCCAACTGTTATATCGAGGATGTAATGCATGTCTGGCAAGAATGCTACCGCATTCTGAAAAAGGGCGGGAGGCTTATGGCGGGACTGGATAACGGCATCAATTTCCTCGTTGACGAGGAGGATGAGCGCACCATCCGATACCGCCTTCCCTTTAACCCGTTGAGGGACCCGGCGCTCCTGCAATCTCTGAAAAAGGAGGATGGCATTCAGTTTTCACACACACTTGAAGAGCAAATCCGCGGCCAACTCCGGGCGGGCTTTCAACTGCTCGACCTCTATGAGGATACAAACGGGTCGGGCTTTCTGCATGAACACGGCGTGCCGACCTTTTGGGCTACGCTGGCAGTTAAAAATGAGCCGTTTGGGAAGATCGAACCGCTCAGATAAAAGGCGGCGAAGAAAAATGTATGTGATGAATGGCATCGCCTATGCCGGGGAGCCCGCTCCCGCGATCAAGGTTGCGGCGTTCGCCCGCTCGATGATTACAAACTGTGGGTTCGGTTCAATACGGGAGAGGCAAAAATATTTGACTTTAAGCCCTTCTGGATCGCCCGCCTTTTCACCGCTGGCGGACAAGGACGTATTCCGCGCGGTCTATTATCGATTACGGCGTGACGGTGTGGAACGATGGAGCTATTGATATCGCCCCGGAAACGCTATATCAGGAAGGGGCAGCGGCGGGAGGTGCGAAAAGTGCCCGAACAGTGCGCCCGGCTCATCAATGAACTGATCGAGCTGCGAAAAGCCAAAGGCTGGACACAGCAGAATCTGGCGAGGGCCTGCGGCCTAACGCAAGCCGTCATCGGACGGATTGAGAGCAAGAAAAGCGCTCCCACACTGGTAACGCTGCAAAAGATCGTTGCGGCGCTGGATGCAACCCTGTCCGTCAATAAGGCTGGATAAAGTTATATAATGGATACCTACACCTGACTGTGAACGCGCACATTTGTTAGATAGGATGGTATACTGAACAACCAGTGGGGACTTTATTGTACTAAAAGGAATACGAAAGAGGAGATAAGCTGTCCGTTCTGCTCAATACCTTCAGTTCGTTCAGGATACATAAGGATAATGCGCTAAAACAGAGGTTGAGAGGCTTTGTAAAAATATTTTTTAGACAGGTGCGAACCCCGAGCGAACATAAAATCATCAGGCGTTTCGCACCTTATTTTTAAATTTTTTTGCAACTGTATACGGTTTGTATACGTCGGATGCTTGCAAAATTCTGTAAAACATGCTGTAATAAAGGAGTAAAAGCAGACAAGCGATTGGCTGTGTTTACTGTCGCACCCCTCGCGGGTGCGTGGATTGAAATTCCGCAACCCGCAGGGCAGGATTGAATTCGTAGATGTCGTACCCCTCGCGGGTGCGTGGATTGAAATAAACCCGTTGAGCAGCTTGAAATACGCGAAGTACCGTCGCACCCCTCGCGGGTGCGTGGATTGAAATGTCATTGCTATATGGGTTTTCACCGTTTCGCTTTGTCGCACCCCGTACCGAGGGCGTGTGAATTTTCGTCACACTTCTGCGCTCAGTGCGGATAATGCGTCTAGGATTTGCGATTGTATGGACATGTCATTTTGACACCTCAAAGATAGACATAAGAAAGAGAGGCCTGCACCCGCAAGTCTCTCTTCGCTTATTACTCGATAATAAATTGGTGAAGTTCCCGGATCGTCAGATCAAGCGGCTCGATTCCCTTTTCACGGCAGTAGGCGATTATCTTCCGGTAATCGTAGCATCAGTGTACAAGGGTACCCATCGGTTTTCAGCGCTGTGGCCACG
>USBP01000214.1 GCA_900552985.1 uncultured Oscillospiraceae bacterium | reverse complement strand
AGCAACCTCCCGCGCAGGAGGAAAGCCCGGATACCGGTAATTCCACAGCGGTTTCCGCACTGGTGTTGGTTTCTGCGGCTGCGGCTGCTGCGTTTGTTCTGACCTGCAAAAAGGGCAAATCGGATAAAGCGTAATCTGATCCATTTATTAAGAAAAGGGGCTGGACAATCCTTTTGAGGGAGGTCCGGCCTCTTTTTTGAGCACTTTGCAAACGTTCCGGTTTTGCGTTGTAGACATGCGTTTGTCTGCCGGGCAGATTACAGGTCGTCCGCATCCTGCACTGGCTGTTCCCCCGGCTGAGCGGCGCCGGTGTAGCTCCCCAAAACATCCGAGCGGATTTCAACGTCCGGCGCGCTCCAGATAGCGGCCAGCTCTTCCGGCGTCAGCGAGGGCTTTTTCGGCTGCTTTTTGCGCTGTGCCATTGGAAACACCTCCTCTCCTAAAACAAAGGATGGCTTTAGTTTGCCACGGATGGGGCCTTTGAGTGGCTGTGGACAGGTGAAGCAGGCAGGGAATTTCTGCCGGCTAAAATTACTTGTGCAGAATTGATTGACAAACAGATTATGAAACGGTAAAATGAGGCTGTATATACGGGGGACTCTCTTCCTGTGTGCCAAAAGTGCCGGCGGACAGAGGGGGCAGCGCCGCCGGTGCAGAAGTTTTCAGAGAAAGGATTGAGAAGTAAGTGACAAAGGGTAAGAAATTGTTGAGCCTCTTGATGGCGCTGTGCATGGTGCTTTCCATGACCGGGATCGCAGCCCTCGCGGCGGACGAGGTGCTCAAACCGGAAGCAGATCAGGATGCAGAGGTCATTGCTCCGGACACAGATGCGGTAAAAGAGATTGCCGACAAATATTTTGGCGGCACAGAGGCTTTTGCGGATTTTGTTGGCAGCACTGTGGGCCTGATCGTCACTGGCGCAAAGGCGGATAACCTTGCGAAAGCGATCGTCAACGCGGCGGAGAACGGGGTCATCGTCGGCGATATCAGCACGATGAGCGACGCGGATGTTAAGACGATGCTCGACCAGATCTACTGGGTCTATGCGGATAATCCGGGCGCGATTACACAGACGGTGGACTGCATCAAGATGTATGTCAACTATGTGGACGCCTCGATCCATAAGGGCCAGGATGGGCCGAATCTTGGCACCATGCAGAAGAAGCTGGCGACCTATTATGCCAACTGGCTCAAGGAGCACTGCGTGCCGGAGACGACAACCGCCGCTCCGACAGAAGCGCCCACCGTGCCGGTGATCACCATACCGGTAGAGAACCCTCCTACGGGCGAATCCATTGCCATTTCCGCGCTGGCGCTGGTTTGTGTTGCAGCGGGCGCAGCGTTTGTAGTGACGCACAAAAAGAGCAAATAAGGCTTCATTTAGCTGAGTTAGCTTGAGATGCCGCAGGGCACTGCCGCCCTGCGGCGTTTTTCTGCGAGCATGCGGGAGAGCTCACGGCGCTGATTGGGGGAGAAAAGATGCAGAAAAAATATAGAACCGTCAAATATGCCTGTTACATGACGAATGTCTCCATGGCGGCGGTGGCAAATCTATCTCCGCTGCTGTTCCTGACGTTTCGGGAGGTCTATAGGATTTCCTACTCCCTCTTGGGGTTGCTTGTGCTGCTCAATTTTTGCACGCAGCTGGCGGTAGATCTGATTTTTTCCTTTTTTTCACATCGGTTCCCGATCCAAAAAACCATCCGGCTGATGCCGGCGATGACCGTGGTGGGCATATTACTCTATGCGATGCTGCCGTTTGCCTTCCCACATGCGGTTTATCCATGCCTGGCGGCCGGGACGGTCGTTTCCGCAGCCTCCGCAGGGCTGGCGGAGGTTTTGATCAGCCCGGTGATTGCGGCTCTCCCTTCAGAGAACCCCGAGCGGGAAATGAGCAAGCTGCACTCGGTTTACGCATGGGGCGTTGTGGCGGTGGTGGTGCTCAGCACGCTGTTCCTGTTTGCGTTCGGCAAGCAGAATTGGCAGTATCTCGCGCTGGCATGGGGGATACTCCCGCTGATTGCGTTTTGCCTCTTTCTGAAAGCGAAGATCCCATCGCTAGAAACGCCGGAGAAAGCGGCTAGCGTTTTGGGGTTGATGAAAAACAAGGGCCTGATTTTGTGCGTGCTGTGCATTTTCCTGGGTGGGGCGAGCGAGAGCACGATGTCACAATGGAGCTCCAGCTACCTGGAGAATGCGCTGAATATCCCAAAGCTCTGGGGGGATCTTTTTGGCGTGGCGTTGTTTGCGGCCATGCTGGGGGCAGGCAGGACGCTCTATGCCAAGTATGGTAAGCGCATTGACAGGGTGCTGCTGGCAGGGATGGCCGGAAGTGTATGCTGCTATGTGACGGCTGCTTTATCGGGCAACCCTGTTGTTGGGCTGCTGGCATGCGTGCTGACAGGGTTTTGTACCTCCATGCTTTGGCCTGGCAGCCTGATCGCTGCATCTGATCGTTTTCCCAGCGCCGGTGTGGCGGTTTATGCTCTTATGGCTGCGGGCGGCGATCTCGGCGCCTCTGTGGCGCCGCAAGCTGTGGGGCTCCTGACGGATGCCGTTGCACAGTCCCCGCGCACGGCCTCACTGCTTTCGGGCGTGCAGCTGACGGCGGAGCAGGCGGGGATGCGGGCAGGGCTTTTGTCGGCCGCACTGTTTCCTCTGCTGGGGGTTATAGTCCTGCTGCTGCTTCGCCGCTTCTCTCCCGCCAAAAGAGATCCCCGATAAAAGGTTGAGAAACAGCCGTCAGCTTTCGCATTGCGGAGGAGGGCGGTTGCTTTTTTGCGCGGCGTATACAATAAAAGCGCCTGATCCTTACCGGATTTGGATCAATCAAATTTTGGGCACTCTAAAGGAAGGAGTGCCGCCAGCGGTGAAAGGTGGATTTGTGTGCGGCGTCTGCCGGCATCGCGGCTCTCCCAATGCATGGAAAGGATTTGAAATCAATGGATCAGCTGTTTTGCAGAAAGATAACAAGGGGGATTGCTTTGGCGCTCGGCGCCTGCGGCATACTGCTGGCCTTATCCGCCTGCGGGGCGCGCGGCGGCACGCAGGATGGGGCAGACCCGGCGGAAAAAGCGCAGTTCAGTGATACCGGTATGACGGTGGCGGGCCAATTCTTCCCCTATGAAAGCACGCGGGAGATTTCACTTTGCGGGGCAGGGCTTGGCACGCTGAATGGCTTTGAACGCTTTACTCAGGCGGAGGATCTGGGCATTTGCAGCAACGGGATTTCCGACCTTGCGCCGCTGGCAGAGCTGACTGGGCTGCGGGAGCTGAATGTGGAAGATAACCAGGTCAGCGATCTCTCCCCGATCAAGGGGCTTACGGGGTTGAATGTGTTATTGCTGTCGGAGAATCAGATCAGCGATCTTACGCCGCTGGGCGGGATGACGCAGCTCATTGCCCTCTCTGTGAATGACAACCTGCTGACGGATCTCACGCCGCTCTCCGGGATGATGCTGCTCAGCGACCTCTCCCTGAGCGGCAACCAGATTTCTGATGTATCCGCACTCTCTGGCATGACGCGCTTAAAGCATTTGTATCTTGCGGAGAATCAAATTGCGGATGTGTCCGCTCTGATGCAGCTTACCTCGCTGACAACGCTGGAGTTGACAGGGAATCCGCTGACACAGGCTCAGGTGCAATCATTGCGGGAGGCGCTGCCGGAATGCGAGATTCTGTTTTGACGGCGCCGCTGCTGACGGGGGAACGGCTGGAGCCGCTGGGTTGCGGGAT
>USBP01000213.1 GCA_900552985.1 uncultured Oscillospiraceae bacterium | reverse complement strand
CCACCTCCGCGCTGGATTCCGTGAGCGAAAAGAAAATCCAGCAGGCTCTGCAGCGGTTGACGAAGGGGCGCACCACGTTCATTGTGGCGCACCGGCTGTCCACCATCCGCGACGCCGACCGCATTGCCGTCATGGAAAACGGCGCGTGCGTGGAGATCGGCAATTACGAGGAGCTCATGCAGAAGCAGGGCGCGTTTTACCGGTATCAGCAGCTGCAGCGATAGGCGGCTGCTGCGGAAGCTGGAAGGCTTTTTGCCCTAGAAGCAGTAACGGAACGTATCAGGCCCCGGGAGCAACCTCCCGGGGCTCAACGCTTTCTGTCTCTTTTTTGCGGCTCGGGCCTTCCGGCTTCCATGTCTGGCGTCTCATGTCTGAAATCTGACGACTGAAATGGGGGCCAAATACCGAAGGCTTTTGGATATTGCCTGTTATATCAAGCGAAAAAGGATAGCGATCAGAAATGTTACTACTGGGAGCACAAACGAAAGAACAAACAGGACGAGCACAGTGATTACGATGATCTTACGCTTTGTCTTTGGTGATATCCAGGAACCATCATCAGAGGCAGTACTCTTGTAGCCCCGCATCTCATCTAATTGCTTGTTCAATGTCCGGTTTATGCTGTCGAGCTTTTCATTCTCTCTAATAAGTTGATCTCGTATTTCCCAATCTGCCATACCGCCATTCCTCCTTTTTCTAGCCTTTTACGCGGGCCGTGATCTCTGTCACATTGTAATCCGCTCGTGTGGCGGTGATGTGTTTGGCGATCAAATCCTTTTGGCCAGTGGCGTTCCAGTCGTATTCAAAATCGAGCGCTGCAGGGTCGTCAACTCCCCAACCGAGGGAGCCGTCCGGATAGCGGACGATATTCTTAGCAAACACGGCAATATGCCGGACCTCTGTGCTTTCTTTATTATCATTGGCCACAGTAATTCGGATGGAATAATTCAAATCGATACAATTAAAGTATTCCAAATCGTTTTGATATTTAGAATAGGCACTTTTCTTCATGGAACTGAAATAGGCGCTCTCCAAATTTAAATCGGAAAAGGACTTAAACTTAATTTCTCCCCAGAAGTTGTCTCCGCCTACGCCGAATGGAGCCTTATCGTTTTGCGTCCACGCAGTGATGGAGGTGAGATAATCCTGCTCCTCCTGCAAGAAGTCGGAGAGATCCAGCTCCTCCTGTATGCTGGTCAGATATTCCGGCACATTCTCCACCTTCCACGCTTTTTCGGTCTGTGTGAGCGCATAGGTGGGCTGTGTCTCACTGGTATAACCGGAGCTGCTGCGCAGCGAGGCGTAGATTGTTACACTGTCTCCAAGGGCGAATTGTCCCTCGGTTGTGACGGTATCCGGCGAGACGGAGTATTCCACCATCTCCTGCGCGAGATCGCTGCAGTTTGCGTTGTTGATTATCACTGTGCAGAAGGGCGAAATGCCCTCAAAGGTGACCGTCAACCCCTCAAATGGGTCAATCTGTGCTGCGGCAGGGGCCGCGTTCTCCAAGCTTTCAGCGTTTGAGCCGCCCTGCTCGTTTTGGCTGCTCTCATCCAGTGAAAGGATGAGGTTATCGTATTCCTTCTCGCCGCAGGCGGCGAGTCCCAGCAACATCGCCACTGCGAGCGCTAAGGCAAAAATCCGTTTTTTCATTATTAACCTCCTATGCACCGCTACCGGCCTGATGGGCAACGCTTTCGGATCGCGGCCGTGTTTGGAGCCCCAATTTAAAAAAATGGCCTCTCTCAGGAAGCCTCCTGACCGCTGATTTTCCACGCGCTTCCTTCCTTCACCATCTGAAGCTGCTCCGGCCATTGCTCCTTTGAAGAGATGCCGAAAAATGGATCCGCCATGGTCATGTGTACAATGACGTCAACCCTGGCAGAAGCTTTGCTTTCCATAGTGATCGATTTAATTTCGAGCTTCATGCCGTCACCCCCGCTGCCTGCGTTTAACCCTGCGCCAATCGCTACCAGGTCGCCGAGCCCAACGCCCAGCAAATCGGAGCCGACATTTTCGGATGCCTGTAAAAGATTGCGTGTGGTTTTATCGAAGCAGTCGTACATGGCCTCGGTATCGCCGCTATTCAGAGCGGAGGCATAGCTGTCCAGGCAGCTGTAAATTTTATCCTGATCGGATTCGCCAAACAACAAAATGCCTCCAATGATCAGCGCCGCTACGCACACAAGTGCAACGGCCGCAAGGATTATTTTCTTTCGCGTGCCAGTTATTTGAGAGGCAGTTATTTTTTGCTGCGCCTCGGGGAAAATAGTTTGTAGCTGCGGCAAAGGGATCCCTCCTCTGTAATGTCTGCTTTTGCGTGCCGGCGCTTACAAAGCTGCCTGCACTTCTTTAATCTGCGCGTAGCAATCGTCGCAGGCGGCCGCCGGTTCTCCCGCTACTTCCAACTCGTGCTTTGTGCCTGTGATTTCCCTGCCGCAGAAATCACAGGTGAACGCCTCCTCGCTGGGCGAGCAGGCGGTGAACATCGCAGCGACAAGGCATACAAGCGCTGCAATTTTGATGTGTTTTACCATTTTGATTCCTCCTCATTTGTCTGTGGCAACGCGTATATTTTTTCTTTAAAACAGCGCGTTGCCAAATTGATACAAACGATCGTTTTTTCTTGCGAAAATAGTCGTTTTCTGCATTTTAACCTGAAACAGGTTAAAAGTCAATACGCTGAAACAGGTTACCTATAATTTTTCCCGGAGGTGCAGATGATGTATCAGAGGATCCGGGATCTCAGGGAGGATCACGACATGACGCAGACGCAGGTGGCCAAAATTCTTGGCATGTCGCAAACAGGATATTCCAAATATGAAACAGGAGAAAATGATCTGCCTACGGTTATTTTAATCAAGCTTGCCCGTTTCTATGGCACGAGCATCGATTATTTGCTCAACGAGACGGACTGCCCGCAGCGCTACCCCTGATCTATGTTTCTTTCCGCCGCCCAGCATTGCGCTTGAAACATGATCTCTGCATTTGCGCATATACCTGAGAAGAAGGGATTCTCATGCGGAGGTGCCGGGGATGAAAAAGAAGCGGTATATTCTGGCGGCGGTTGTCGCCGTGTTTTTGCTTTTGTTCTGCATTTCTGTTATGATAGTAGAGCGAAGAAATACGCAGGCGCTGCAAGTGGTTGCGGCAGAGGGCGTGTCCGGCCATCCGACAATTCTCATTGACGCCGGGCATGGCGGTGTGGACGGCGGGACTGTCGCGAAGGATGGGACGCTGGAAAAGGATATTAACCTGGCCATTTCCCTGAAGCTGGAAACGCTCTTTCGCATCATGGGGTTCGATACGGTGATGACACGCCGGGAGGATATCTCCATCCACGATGAATCGGCAAAGACGATTCGCGCCAAAAAGATATCGGATTTGCATAACCGCCTGAAGCTGATGAACGAAACGCCAGATTGCCTGTTTATCAGCATCCATCAAAACGCTTATCCGTATGAGGGGAGCAGCGGCACGCAGGTGTTTTACTCCCCCAACCATCCGGAGAGCCAGAGGCTGGCGGCGGCGATCCAGCAGGCGGTCATTGGCCTGCTTCAGCCGGAGAATATGCGCAAGATCAAAAAATCCGGCACGGAGATTTATCTGCTCTATCAGGCGCAGACGCCCGCCGTCATGGTGGAATGCGGCTTTATGTCCAACGCGCAGGAGACGGCAAAGCTGCGCACGGAAGAGTATCAGAGCGAGCTGGCGCTCGCTATTTTTTCCGGCGTGCTGTC
>USBP01000212.1 GCA_900552985.1 uncultured Oscillospiraceae bacterium | reverse complement strand
CCGCTGCGGAGAAGGGGCACCGACACTTTTCGCCGCTGTATGCGCTTTACCCCGGGCGCGTGGCCGGAGTGTATCAGACGCCGGAGCTCACGCAGCAAATGCGCCGGCTGTTTGACTGCCGCCAGAGCCACAGCAAAGGGCAAATCGGATGGAGCACCGCGTGGGCCGTCTGCCTCTCCGGCCGGTTCCATGATGGCGCGTCCGCTCAGAAAAATATCCGGCTCCTTTTTGAAAAAGCGCTGTTCAAGAACCTGTTTAACGTGCACTTTCCGTTTATTTTCCAGATTGACGGCAACTTCGGCTATGTTGCCGGCGTCAATGAGTGCCTGATTAGCTGGGAGGATGGCGCAGTGGAGCTCTTGCCGGCGCTGCCCCCGCAGTGGGCGGAGGGCGAGATGCGGGATATTTGCGTGCGCGGAGCGCATATCAGCTTCACGTGGCAGAACGGTCAGGTTACACAGGTCAGCAGCGATCGCGCCATTACCCTGCGCACGGCGCACCTAGCGCCGGATTGCAGAGTTGGGGATCATATTCAGTTGAAAGAGGGAGAAGCATGAAACAATCTGCAAAAAAAGGGCTGAAGATCGTGGGGATTGTGATTTTGTGCATTGTTTTGATTCTGGCGCTCGTCAGCGGGCTGCTGCTCGGCGGCGTGTTCACGCATAAGCCGGGCGGCGAGGGCGCTGTGAGCAAGGTCTTGCAAATTACGGATGTCCATATTTTAAACGATGCCAAAAAGGACCAGAAGGCGTTCAACACCATTACGAAGATGATCGAGGCCTCCAACCCGGATGTTATCATCGTCACCGGAGATATCACGAGTGAGGATGAGAATATGCAGGCGTTCCAGACCTTTGGCAGCTTTATGGAGTCCTTCCAGATCCCATGGGGCTTTGTCTATGGCAATCACGACGCGGAGGAGCGCCGCACCCACACTAAGACGCAGCTCTCGGAATATCTCGAGTCCCTGGAGTACTGCTTCTTTGAGCGCGGGCCGGAAAACGTCGACGGCGAGGGGAATTATTATTATAATATTACGGATAACGCAGGTAAGGTTATCCTGTCCCTGATTATGATGGACAGCAATATGTATTATTATGACCCGGCGCTCGGCAAGGACGACGGCTACGACTGCTTCCATGAGAATCAGATCCAGTGGTATGCGGATACGGTGAAATCCATTGCCAAAGAGGTCAATGGGGATGAAACGAAAGTGGTCCCGTCACTTGCCTTTTTCCATATCCCCATGCGTGAGTATCTGACGGGCTATGAGCAGGCGAAAAAGAATGGCGGCCTTCTCGACGGCGTGAAGCTCGCGTGATGAGCAGGTCTATTGCAGCAATCATGACGATGAGATGTTTGAGACCATGCAGGCGCTTGGCAGCACAAAGGGCTGCTTTGCGGGCCACGACTACATGAATAATTACACCGTCGACTATCAGGGCATCCGCCTGGCCTATGGCTATTCCTGCGACCATAATATCTATCTTGTCCCGCAAAAGGGCGGCAAGCTGATCTATATTTATGAGGATGGAAGCTTCACCCAGCAGGGGGTCTATCGCTGGTTCGGCCTCGGAAAGCTGTGCTATGGGAAGGAATTTTAACGATGTTCCAAAAGTATGATTACACACATACCTTAATGATGAAGCTGGGCCTCGCGCATCCCGATCCCAAGCTCGGCTGCAAGGTGCTGTGTACGTTCGATCAGGCGCTTGAGATCGTGAAAAAAATTGACCGCATGACGCCTGGCTATACCAAGGTGCTCTATCTGGTCGGCTGGCAATATAACGGCCATGACGACCGATACCCGGAGTTTTTTGAGGTGAATCCAGGGCTGAAAAGTCCGCAGGACGCGACTGCTTTGGACAGTCTGCTGCGCCTGGTGGAGGAGGCCAAAAAGTACAATACGGTTATCAGCTATCACATCAATATTTCCGACGCCTATCAGGAGAGCCGGCTCTGGCCGGAATACATGGCGAATGATTTGATCCTGCTGGGGCGCAACGGGCAGCCGAAAGTCACCGGTATCTGGGGCGGACGCAAAGCTTATCAGGTGCGCCTGGAGCAGGAGTGGCGCAGCGGGTATTTTCAAAAGCGTGTAGACCGCCTGCTGGAGCTGCTCCCAATTGAAGAAGCTGGAACGGTACATATCGACGCCTTTTTTGTCCGCCGCGGCAGGGGCACCGCCATCGCGCGCGAAAAGGCGGCCCGTCGGCAGATGATCGCGTATTTTAACAGCCGCGGCATTGAGGTGACAAGCGAATTTATCTACCGGGAGAGGGCTTCCGGCCTGCGCCTGCACTTTGGTAAAAGCGATGTCATTGGTCTGATCCCGGCCTTCTGGAACCCAGTGCTCAGTCCGCGTGAGATCCTGAAATACCCCGCCGCCCGCGTCGGATTCGGCGAATTTTGTAAGGCGCTCACACCGTACAAGCAGCTTGAGTGGCTCATCTACGGCAACCTGCACGGAGAGGAGCTGTTTCATCCGGAGGATAGCAGCTGGCCGCAAAAATTCCTGAAGCGGTTTTTGACCTATACGGTGCCGCATTACTATTTGAACCAGTTTTCCCGGGTAAAAATGCGCGGCATTGGGCGCGCCCGGAGGCTGTATCACAGCGATGGGGTAGTGTCGTTTGTGGATAGCCATCGAATTGAGCAAAACGGAAAGGTGCTCAAACGCGGCAATAACCTCTGCCTGCCGGAGGCGGTTCGGGAGCATTCCTACCTGGCGTATTCGGAATCCGGCGGGGAACAGACGTGGTATCTAAACGGAAAAACAGCCCGTATCCGGCGCCTGAGCCCGGATGGCGTTTCTGAAATTTGCGACACTGTGACGGTGGTAAACGGTGCGGTCCGCTACCGCGCACAGCCGGAGAGCGCCTATCAGATTGAGGTGGAAGCATGATTCTCTATGCAAGGAATTTTGGGATCATTCCCGGTGAGGATGCGGCGCAGCCGCTGGCCCGGTTGGCAGAGCATCTGAAAACGCTCCGGGAGCCCGGCGTCGTCAGCTTTGAACCCGGCGTGTATCCAATCTATGCCAAAAATCTTCCTGTGAGGAAGATGTATGTCACAAACACTGTTGGCGATAACGAGTGGCACTCCGGTGAGACGCCGCATGAAAACCGGGCGGGGCTCCTGCTGGAGGATATGTCGGATGTGACGCTGGAGGGGAACGGCGCGGCGTTTATCCTGCATGGCCGGGCGACGAATGTTGCACTCATTGGTTGTGAAAACGTGGCACTGCGCAATTTTAGCCTGAACGCCGTGCAGCCCGATATGCACGAGCTGACGGTGGTGAAAAAGGGCCCGTTCTGGGTGGATTTCCGGCTGGATGCGGAGAGCCGCTATGTCCGCCGTGGCAGGGAGTTCGAGTTTGTGGGCGAGGGCTACCGCACGCCCTTCCTTGCGAACCGGATCGCCGGCTGGATCGGCCATATTGACGCCGCAGACCCAGGGATTTTAAAGCGGACAGGGCATCCGTTCTTCAGCGCCTGGCGCATAGAGGAGCGCGGGGATCACCTGTTCCGCGCATATATGCCGGATGCGCTGCGCTTTCAAATCGGGGAGCGGTATGAGCTGTTTGATGTCCGCCGCAAATACAACGGCATTTTTATCGACCGCTGCCGGAATATCACCCTTGAGGGGATTGAGCAGAATTTCAACTATGGCCTGGCGCTCGTCGCGCAGGATAGCGACACCTTGACCTTCTCCGGCCTGCGCTTTGCGCCCCGGCCGGGCGG
>USBP01000211.1 GCA_900552985.1 uncultured Oscillospiraceae bacterium | reverse complement strand
TAGCTGGACGCCGGACATGCCCAAGCTCCAAAGCGATTGCACACCAGCCTCATTTTCCTGTGCGGCGGCGAGATATTCGTTGGTTTCCCGTGGAGGATAAAACAATTGCGGTAAAATCTGCGCCGCCAAAATGCCGGCCAGACTGCTCTCATAAAAGGGGGTGGGCGCGCCGGCTGTGATCTTTCCCTCGCGCCGGGAACGCAGGAGCCTGTCCACCGCCTCCGCCCGCGTGGCGGCTGCCAAAATGAGCGTTACATGACGCTGCGCACGCGGCTCAATCTCCAGCGTTATAGAAAGGGCACACGCAGGGTCACCGACCCCTCGGCCATTCTCAAGCGCAAGCGGCGCATTGCGCAGCGTGAAAATACCATCCGGAAAATCAAGCAGCTTTTCCCGCGCGCCCTCGTAACGAAACGGCACATCCTCCAGCAAGCCCACGGCCAGGCTCATCGGCTCGCCCTCCCCCCGCGGCCTGCGGGAGAAAAGCTGAATCCGATTCCCCTCATCATAATCATGCTCCAAAAATAGCTTGGAAAACGCCGGATGGGCCTTTGCCTCCCGGGCAGGGGAGAGACAAGGTTCCAGATAGAGCAGCAGGGATATGCTCTGCCGCTCCCTGCTTAAATTCTTAACGGTATATCGCCTGTGTTCACAGGGCAGGCGAGGGTGCACCTGAATCAGCGTCTCCCCTGCCAGTAGCTTCCCACGCGCCGTTAAAACCGCCTGCGTATGGGAAAACTGCGCGCTAAATTCCACCCGGCTACGATAATCCAGCGCCCGGCAGAGCGGCAGCGTTTCCTCCTGCGCACGCGCAACGGCAAACACGCCCTTCGGCCGGCGCAGCAAATCACCGCTCCTCCAGGTGATATCCGATTCCCGGTAAATCGACAGCGAGGCGCCGCAATCGCTGATAGCCACGCTCCATTCTCCGTTCGTCAGCAAATGCATCTCGGGCTGCACAGGGTTGGGTGAGGAAAGCTCGCGCACTGTGGGCGTAACGCGCTGCGCACGCTGCGGGGTCTCGCGCAGCTCTACATCCCGGAACACAGCAGCTCCCGTCGGTATTTTTTCCTCCAGCAAGCTGCGCGCCGCAGCCATGCGGTCATCCCGCATAAAGCGGTTTTGCATCACAAAGCCCTTAAGCGCATTGCACACAGAGAGCAGGCTCATGCCCACATGGTGCGCCATATAGCTGCGCACCACGGCATATTCCTGCCCATCCACCCGCTCAGCGCTAAAATCCGCTGCCTCATAAAAACCGCAGCGGCCGGTCATCTGCATCTGCTCAAGCTCATCGAAATTCTTCAGCGCCGCCTCAGGCTCAAACGGTAAAAGCAAAAAGGTTGAATAGGGAGAAACCACCAAATCGTCATTTAAGCCCCGCTTGAGGCCCAGCTTCTGTACGCCGTGCGCCTTATACTGATAATTTAGCTGCGGGTCGAAGGCATAGAACCCGCTCTCGGAGATGCCCCAAGGGATCTCTTTGCCGCGCACCCGCCGCTTCTGGCAATAGGAACAAAAGCGCATCGCCTCTTTGCCCAGCGTGCCGTCATACAAGGGCAGCAGCAAATGCGGCATATAATATTCAAACATTGTACCCGTCCAGGAGACCGGCCCCGTATACCGCCCCTCCCGTGCAAGCATCCTGCCCAACGCTCCCCAATGCCGCTTGGGCGCCTGACGGCTTCCAATGGCGTAGTAGCTCATCATACGCGCCTCGCTCATAAGCAGATCGTAATAGGAGCCGGTCAGCTTACCCTCGCGCGCATCAAAACCAATGTGGAACAGCCTTCGGCGCGGGTTATAAAGCGGGGAAAGATCGCCTGCATCCAGCAGCTTCTTTACGCGCGCCGCCTGATCCGCCAGTGCAGGGCATTCGGCGGCATATTCCAGGAGCCCCTGCCTTAGCGCTGTCAGACAACAGAAAAAATTACCGCTATCTACCGTGGAGACATAGCGCGGCTCAAGCACCCGTAGTGTGATCGTATCGTACCAGTTATAAAGATTGCCATTCCATTTTTCCAGCTTTTCCACGCTGGTCAGCATGCGATCCACCCTTTCACACAGCGCGGTGCTGTCAAGAAAGGAAAAATCCCGCGCGGCAAGCGTACAGAGCAGTGCCAGACCAATATTTGTTGGAGAGGTCCGGTGCGCCACGCGGTGAACCGGCGTTTCCTGCACATTATCCGGCGGCAGATCATGATCCTGCGCGCCGCAAAACTCCTCAAAATAACGCCAGGCCGCTGCGGCATAGGAGGTCAGTCGGTCGCGCTGATTCCAGCTAAGCTCCTTTGTTCGCTGTGTACCCCGCCGTGCGGAAAACACTGCAAACGGATAATTGCAGGCAAACAGCAGCCCGCAAATCCACAGGCCGCCCCGTCCGAACAGCATGAAAACAGCGCCGGCCAGAAGGCTTGGCAAATACCGCTTCAGCAGAGCAGCCGGACGCTGAGCCACGTCGCTCTGTGCTGCCGTGACCCACTCCAGCATCCTTTTATGGCTGACAAAGCGCCTCCACAGGGCGCGGCAGAGTGCATCCAGGCTGACAAAAGCAGTCTGCGCCAGCATCACCACGTTCACAAGCGCACGCAGCAGTCCGGCGGTCGCCACAGGCGTCACCCTGGAATAATACAGTCTGGAAAACATTGCCGGCCCGCCGGCCAGCACGGCCCCCCACACGCCATGAAGGCTGCCTGCCGCTACACTCAGCACACCGCCCAGCAGCAGCGCAAGCCGTGCGGCTGTCGGTGCAAAAAGTGCAACGATCAAGCAGAGAAGAGCCACTGCCGGAGTTAAGGAGCGGCGCAGGTTATCAAACAGCTGCCAGCGTGTGAGCGGGCCGAGCGTGCCTTTTTTTCGATTTTCCCCTTTTGCAAACAGAAAAGAGAGATTTTGCCAGTCTCCGCGTATCCAGCGGTGCATACGGTCTAGAAAAGCCCCTTCTCTCCCCGGGAAACCATCCGCTACCTGTACGTCGCTGACAAAGCACGCGCGTAAAAAGCCCCCTTCCAAAATATCGTGGCTCAAGACGCTCTCCGGCGGGAAGCGATCCGGCATCACCCGGCAAAACGCCTCCACATCGATCAGGCCCTTGCCGGAAAAAATGCTTCTCCCAAAGAGATCCTGGTACCGCTCCGACGACGCCGTATCGTAGGCCACGAGGCCGCCCGCATCCGCCATTACGCGGGAAAAGCCTGTCGCGCCTGCTGAGGCGAGCTCGGTCTCCACCCGGGGGACGAAAATGCCGTAGCCCTTTGTAACGATTCGCTTTTCAGGATCAATCACCGCTTTGTTCAGTGGATGCAGAGCCGCCGCTACCAGCTGAGACGCTGCGTCAAGCGGGAGAACGGTATCCGCATCCAGTGCGAGGATATATTTCATCCCTCGAAGCTCTTTTGTATCTCCGAATACTTCTTTGAAACAAATTTCTTCTCCATTCACATAGCGCGCCAGCGATTCTATCGCTCCCCGCTTGCGTTCCGCCCCCGTGTATTCCCCCTGCGTGCGGGAATAGGTACGCTCCCGCACAAACAGCACAAATCCGCCCCCATGCCTGCGGTTGAGCTGCTCGATCTCCCGCCTGCTCGCAGCCAAATCCGATTGATCCTGCGGCATCACAGGAGACTGCGCGCCCTTGAGATCAGCAAGCACGCAAATTTTGACGCAGCCGCGGCCATTGGCGCGCCAGAGCTGTTCCAGATGGCGCCCCAGCTTGCATGCCTGCGAGGCGCCGGGCAGCATGGTAGATAC
>USBP01000210.1 GCA_900552985.1 uncultured Oscillospiraceae bacterium | reverse complement strand
AATTTTCCTTGAATTTAGTTCGACGATCATCCTTTCCCCGCCGGGATATGGCCGCCATACCGGCAAACGGAACACACGGCGGCATGTGAAAACAAACTGTATTTATAGCCCCAGTTCTTCCGGCTGGCACTCGCAGTCGCAGATAAATGCGGCGGGCCCAGTCATCCAGACCGTGCCGGAGGCATCCTCCCACTCGATTTCGAGATCGCCGCCGCGCAGGTGGACTAGCACCCGGCGTCCGGTCCGCCCGTTTAAGGCGCAGGCGACTGCCACGGCGCATGCGCCGGTACCGCAGGCCCAGGTTTCCCCGCTGCCGCGTTCCCATACGCGCATACGCACCTCATGGTCGTTGAGCACGTTGACAAATTCCGTGTTGACCCCCTCGGGGAAAAGCGGATCGCACTCGAATTTCGGCCCAAAGTCCTCAAGTGGGAATTTGCCCACATCTACATAATCCTCAAATACGACACAGTGAGGGTTTCCCATTGAAACACAGGTGATATGAGCATGAATAGGCTTGACGGTGCGCTCGTTCTCTATTTTAACCATCTGGTTGATGATTTGATCGCCCGGCAGCTTCACCGGGATTTCGGCGGGCGTCAGGATCGGCCTGCCCATATCGACGCGCACGGTTTGAACGGCGCCGTCCTGAATGTTGAGATAGAGCGTTTTTACACCGCTCAATGTTTCCACTGTGATGACGTCCTTTTTTACGATCCCGTGGTCATAGACGTATTTGCCCACACAGCGTATTCCGTTGCCGCACATTTTGCCGCGCGAGCCGTCGGCGTTGTAGATATCCATTTTGCAGTCCGCAATACTGCTCGGCTCGATGAGGATGATGCCGTCGGAGCCGACGCCGAAGTGGACATCGCTGAGCCTGACGGACAGCTCAGCCGGGTTGTCAACCGGCTCTTCAAAGCAATTGAAATACAGATAACAATTGCCAATGCCATGCATTTTGGTGAATTTCATCAGATCAGCTCCCTTTGAAGGCTTGTACGCCTTGTGTCAACGCCAGCCGCGCCATCTCCGCCATGCGGATGCCGGTTGCCATGCTGCGTTTTTGCAGCAGGCGATACGCCTCCGGCTCTGAAAGAGAGAGCTCCCGCATGAGAAGCAATTTGGCCCGCCCGACAAGCTCCTTCTCCCCGCTGGAACGGCCCGCCTCCCCGTGCGCGCCAAAGGCGGCGCCCGATGCGCTTGCGAGGGCTTGCACTGTGCCGATGAATTCCAGCCGGTTCAGCGGCAGGTGAAGGCTCACCACGTTGCTGTAGCCCTGCACAGGGATTTGGCCGGAGGAGAGCAGCTCGATCAGGTCAAACCCACCCGGCAGCATCTGAGCAAGCTGCGCGGGGGAAAGATCCGGCAGCCACGCACAGACAACCACGCCATCCGGCAGGGCGCTTGCGGCAGTGAGCACCTCGGCGCCGGAGGAATAGATACCAAAGACGGGCAGCGCCGCGCCCGTCAGCTCTGCTTTCAGCCGCAGGGCGGCCTGTGCGCGCGGAAGGGCAAGCAGAATTGGCTTCATGCCGCCTCACCTTCCCTGCCGTCCAGTTTTATCATATCCTTTATTATATAGCCAGCCTCGGGAGAAATCAATTGTCAGATTGTGCGGGATCGGCTTTCCATGCATTTTAAAAAATAGGCATGTTGTCAGGGAGGGAGAGCCCTGCGTTTGGAATTGACTTCCAACCCCTGTTTTGCGAAAGGAAAGCATAAATTCAGAAGGGCGTGCGAAGTGATGAAAATTGCGCATTTTTGCAACAACAGGGCGGGATGAAAAAATTCCCGGGCATCATTTAAAAGGACATGCGCCGAGAAAATTATCCTGATTATTTATTCAGCTATATGCATAAATTTGCATATTTTTTCTTTATTTAACGGCGCAATCGAATATTATATGTATAATGCCTGAGAAAACGGCGCTGGTTGAAGGATAATTTGTGCGCAATGCTGTTCTTTCGCTTTTCCCTCTGTTTTATGTGGATTCCTGTTGAAATCCAAAGAGAAACATGCTAATATTAACGTTTAGAAAAGGGAAAAACACCCCTTTCCGCACGGCGTTATGCTTCCCTTCGCGGGAAACAGCGGGGACCGGCAGACGCGCCGAACCCGCTTCTTTTTTTGCCCGTCTGGGCCCGACGATTTATCATCAGGAAGGTACGGTGAAGCCATTGAGAGCTTATCTGGTTCTGGAAGACGGTTCCATCTATGAGGGCGAGGCCCGCGGCGCGTTCCGCGAGATGGCATGCGAGGTCGTTTTTAACACCTCCATGACCGGGTATCTTGAAATTCTGACCGATCCGTCCTATGCCGGGCAGGGCGTGGTGATGACGTACCCGATGATCGGCAATTATGGTGTCAGCCGTGAGGATTTTGAATCCATCCGTTTACAGCCGTGTGCATTCTTTTTGCACGAATTGTGCGATACGCCTTCCAATTTCCGCAGTACCGCTTCTCTGGAATCGGTGCTCAAAGAATTCGATATTCCCTGTATCGTCGGCCTCGATACGCGCGCGATCGTGAAAAAGCTGCGGGAGAGCGGCACCATGCGCGGTATGATGACCGGCGATCTTTCTAACATGAAGCGCTGCATGGATGTTATCCGGGATTTTCGCCAGATCGACCTGGTGGAGTCCGTAAGCATCCGGGAGCCCGAGGTGGTGGGCGAGGGCAACACCGGCCCCAGAATCGCGCTGATGGATTTCGGCGTCAAGCGCAATATTGCGCGCAGCCTGGCGAACCGCGGCTGCGAAGTCACCGTTTATCCCTGCTTTGCCACGGCGGAGGAGATCATTGCCGCAAAGCCGGATGGGCTTATGCTCTCCAACGGCCCCGGCGACCCGAAGGATTGCACGGGCATCATCCGGGAGATTGCAAAGCTCTATGAGTATGGTATGCCTACCTTTGCCATCTGCCTGGGGCATCAGCTGATGGCGCTTTCGCAGGGCGGCGACACCGAGCATATGAAATACGGCCACCGCGGCGCGAATCATCCGGTAAAGTTTTTGGAGGAGGACCGCTCCTATATCTCCTCTCAGAACCACGGCTATATGGTCAAGGCAGAGGGGCTGCCGAAAAATGCGGAGGTCAACTGCATTAACGTAAACGACGGCACGGTAGAAGGCGTTGTCTACCACGGCAAGCCGGTGTTCACCGTGCAGTTCCACCCGGAGGCTTCCCCCGGCCCGCACGACACGTCGTTCCTGTTTGACAAATTTATCCGCATGATTGAAAAGGAGGAGCTGCAATGATCGATAAAAGCATCAAAAAGGTTCTTGTCATCGGCTCCGGCCCCATCATCATCGGCCAGGCGGCGGAGTTTGACTACGCCGGCACGCAGGCCTGCCGCTCCCTGCATGAGGAGGGGGTGGAGGTTGTGCTCGTCAACTCCAACCCCGCCACAATCATGACGGATAAGGACATTGCGGACAAGGTCTATATCGAGCCGCTGACGGTGCCGACGGTGCGCCGCGTGCTCGAGGTGGAAAAGCCGGATTCCATCCTCCCCACACTTGGAGGCCAGACGGGGCTAAACCTCGCCATGGAGCTGGAGGAAAAGGGCGTTTTAAAGGAGCTCGGCGTGCGCCTGATCGGCATCAACGCCGACGCCATTAAAAAGGCGGAGGACCGCCAGGCGTTTAAGGATACCATGCTTGCCATCGGCGAGCCCTGCGTCGCCTCCAAGGTGGTGGAGACGGTAGAGGACGCGGTGGAATTTTCCGCCTCCATCGGCTACCCGGTGATCGTCCGCC
>USBP01000209.1 GCA_900552985.1 uncultured Oscillospiraceae bacterium | reverse complement strand
CAGCGCCCTCAGGCAGAAGAAAGCCTACGGAGGAGAGCGGGACGCTGCCGCCCTGTGACGGGTTCTGCAGCATGAAAATGCCGTTGTGGCCTGCACTCGGCACTTTACTTTTTTAATAAATAAGTTTATACTAGTGGCATATCTTTTGGGCATAGCAAACAAAGCATGCCCGCTATCAGCTGTTTTAGAAAGGATGAATGCTATGGCAAACCAGCCGAAGTGGCTTGAGGATGCGCTGTTTTATGAGATCTATCCGCAATCCTATCTGGATACCAACGGGGATGGGATCGGGGACCTGCCCGGGATTCTTGAAAAGCTGGATTATATTCAGGGCCTTGGTTTTAATGCGATCTGGATGAACCCCTGCTACCTTTCTCCCTTTGGGGACGCCGGGTATGACGTGCAGGATTATAAGCAGATTGCGCCGCGTTATGGCACGATGGCAGATATGGAGCGGTTGATTGATGAAATGCACCGCCGCGGTATGCATCTCTTTTTGGATCTGGTGCCGGGCCATACCTCTGAGGAGCACGAATGGTTCTTAAAATCCAGCCAGAAGGAGCCAAATGAATACTCCGACCGTTATATTTGGACAACGCCGGACACCAAGCAGGTTTTCGGCCTGAATAAGAGCCGCGGCACGCGGGAGGGTTTATACCATTATAATTTTTATCCAATTCAGCCGTCCTTGAATTATGGCTATGCTAAGCTTACACAGCCATGGCAGATGCCGGTGGACGCGCCCGCTGTGCAGAAAACCATTGAAGGCGTGCAGGATATCATCCGCTTCTGGCTGCAAAAGGGTGTGGACGGCTTCCGGGTGGATATGGCTTTTTCCCTCGTGAAGGACGATGGCCCCGGCCGCCCGGAGACCGTTAAGATCTGGCAGCGGATTTTCCCAGAGATCAACCGGGAGTTCCCGCAGGCGGCGTTTGTCTCCGAGTGGGGTGTGCCGCCTGAGGCCATTGAAGCGGGCTTCCCCATGGATTTTTATTTGCAGATGAATGCGCAGGGCTTTTCCAAATTATTTGATTTCGGAGACCCGGAGGATCTTGACGCTACGCCTTTCTTTGACCCGCGCGGCCAGGGAGACGCGAAGGAGTTTGCAGAGGAATACACCGATTTTTTGGCGCGCACGAAGGGAAAGGGTTACATCTGCCTGATTACGGGCAATCATGATATCTTCCGCCGCCCGAAGAGCCTGAGCGCGCTCGATATCAAGCTTGCCTATGGCTTTATCTACACCATGCCGGGCATTCCGTTCCTGTATTACGGCGATGAAATCGGCATGCGGCAGATCAATGATCTGGAGCCTGTGGAGGGGAGCATGTTCCGCACAGGGGCCCGCACGCCCATGCAGTGGGATGCAGGCAAAAACGCAGGCTTTTCCACGGCGGAGAAGGATGCTCTCTACCTTCCCATTGACCCGGATGAAAACCGCCCGAACGTCGCACAGCAGGAGCAGGATCCGGATTCGATTCTGCATTTTGTCAAAGAAATCATCGCCCTGCGCAAGGCGAACCCTGCTCTGGGCAATACGGCGGATTTTGAGATTCTCTTTGTGCAGGAGAACGCCTATCCGCTGGTGTATGCACGCGAGGGCGGTGGCCAGAGGCTGGTCGTCGCGGTTAATCCTGCTGCGCGCGCCTGCGAGGCAGCGTTGCCTTGCGCAGTGGGAGAGGCACTTTATTCACTGGGCGGAGCGGTTGAAGCGATCAAAACGGATGCCGGCTGCACGCTAAAAATGGAAGGCGAAAGCTTTGTAATCTACAAGGCATAAATCAGATGACCCCGCCGTAGGCTGCGCACAAGCGGCAGAGGCGGGGTTATGATAGCTTTATTTTTTAAATAGAATTTAAAAAGGGGAGATTTATTTTGAAGCTGAAAAAAACGCTTTGTGTTCTGCTGACGGTCTGCCTGCTGCTCACCGCGTTCCCGGCGGCGCTTGCCGCCGGAGGCTGCGGATGCGGGTATGATCCTGTGATCGTGCTGGCAGGTTACACATCCTCTTCCCTGTTTTTAAACTACGGCACGCCGCAGCAGAGCCAGATTTGGAACCTCACGGCGGAGAATACGCTTCCTGTGGTGCTGAAATATGTGCCGCAGCTGGCCAAGGGAATTGGGAAGGCATTTACAGGCAATTGGGATGCGCTGGTGGAGGCGTTCAGCAAAGGGTGTGCCGAGCGCTTTGAGACGCTGCGCATGAATCCGGATGGGACGAGCGCATACCCCGTCAGCGTGTATCCGGACCGCGCGGAGGATGCCCGCATGAGCACGCTGAAGGCGCGCGGGGAGGAGCAATATATCGCGGAAGGGCAGATCACTCAAACCATTGCGGATGTAGTGGGAGAGGATCATGTGTTCACTTTTACGGTCGATTGGCGATGGAGCCAAATTGATGCCGCGAAGCGGCTGGATGATTTCATTCAGCAGGTGAAGGCGCTCACCGGCCATGACCAGGTCAACCTCCACTGTATCAGCCACGGCGGTCAGCTGGCAGGCTTCTACTTTTATGATTATGGATACAAGCGGGATGTAAATCATGCTGTTCTGAATGTGCCTGCCCTGTGCGGCTCCTCCATTGTAGCCGATCTGCTTTATAACGAGGGGATTTCCTTTGACGAACGCACCCTGATGCAGATGATCCAGGCTGGTTTTGTAATGGAGGATGACTTTGAATGGCTGTTTGACCTTCTCCCGCTCGATATGCTGGATGAGCCTGCGCGCGCAATGATCTGGGAGGGGCTGTGGCCGATCCTGCGCTATTGCGGCAGCGTGTGGGATCTGCTGCCGGCGGAGGATTATCTGGTTCTCAGGGATCGTTACCTCGACCCGGTGGAAAGCGCTGCGCTCATTGAAAAGCTTGACCGTTCCCATCTGGAGATCATGCCGCAGATGGGAGAATCGCTGCGGCGCGCGCGCGAGGAATATGGGGCCGATATTTCCATTATGGCGAGCACGGGCAGCGGCCTGGCTACGGGCAGCAGAAATAATTCCGATTTTATCATTGACACGCAGTATACCTCCGGCGCCTATTGCGCGCCGCTGGGGGAGCGCTTCCCGAATGGTTATGAGCCGAAGGGGACTGTATGTGCAGAACCTGCGCACAACCATGTGTCACCCTCTATGGAGGTGGATGCCTCCTGCGCCTTCCTGCCGGAGAATACCTGGTTTATTGAGGGGCAGTTTCACGGTATGAGCTACTGGGATGATTACAGCCGCTCGCTTTATCTCAAACTTTTGCTGACGGATGAGCTGGAGGATGTTCATTCCGATCCCGCCTACCCTCAATTTGCCCTCTCGCATAACGCGGCAGACGACCTTTATATCGAGTTTGACCAAAGCCGCTCCTGCTATCTGACACAGGCGGATACGGCGCTGATTGTCACCAATCTGTCGGCAGAGCGCAATGTCCGCCTGCGTGGAATTGCCTGCCATGGGGTGGATCTGGGTTTTGTCGTTCATCAGGAGCAGCTGCTTGCACCTGGGGAAAGCGTCCGAATCCCGTTGACAGGTGAAATTCCGGATGTAAAACGGCTTTATGCCCCCATCACAATCACATATGAGCAGTGTGGGAGCCTGTGCCTGCCCAAATCTAAAATTTTTGGGGTGAGCGTTGTCGGGGGCGCACAGGAGGCAGCGGATACCGGCACAGAGGAATATAATCCGACGGCTGTTTATACCATCCTGCTTCGGCTGCTTTCCGCTGTGATTCATTCCTTCCTGCCTGGATAAGTTTATGAGGCGGCCCGGGGCAAACGA
>USBP01000208.1 GCA_900552985.1 uncultured Oscillospiraceae bacterium | reverse complement strand
CGACAGACCCGTGAGGGGACTTGCCTGCTTGCAGGCAAGCGAGCGCACAAACTGTTTGAGCCGCCGTGAGGCGGTGAGTTTTTGTGCGCCTCGCCGAATACATCAAAGAGATTCAAAAGCCTATCAGTGCCGCCGTTGGCCGTGCAGGGCGGCCCCTTTTGCTATCTTTTCCGGCCGAACGGAAAAGGTGGGGCCCTGCGGCCTGAGCGGGAAAATAGAAGCATATCGAATGATGGAAAACCTCGGAAACGGTCAAGACCGTTCCCTACAAAGCTGGATAGTAGATTTTAGAAATTAGATGGTGGATGAGAAAATCAAAAAGCGCTTGCCTCGGAGGCAGAGCCGGAATCTAACCCCGTCTCATTTGATCCAGCGTTTAAACGAATAGTAGCTTGTATAATGTTGGAGTCAAAGAAAATTCCTCCATCAGTGCCCGTGTTTCTTCCAGCACCCCGGCGGGGGCTTTTTCACCCGGGGCGCGCTTTACGGCGCGGATGAGCAGGTTTTTAGGCGTGTGCGCAAGGTCGATGAACTCCAGCAGCTGTGTTTTATAGCCGCAGCATTCCAGCAGGTTAGCACGGATCGCGTCCGTCATAAGGGCAGCGGTACGCTCCTTGACAATCCCGTAGCGGGTCAGGATCGCAAGCCGCTCGCTTTGCATCTGCCCGTTGAGCTCATGTTGACAGCAGGGTACAGATAGAATCACATGCGCTCCCCAGCGCACCGCATTGAACAGGGCGTAATCCGTGGCGGTATCACAGGCGTGGAGCGTGATCACCAGGTCAACCCCGCCATCAAGCTGATAGCCGTTGATATCGCCAAGCTCAAACCGCAGTCCGCTGTAGCCGTATTTACGGGCTGTCTGGTTGCATTTTTCGATTACGTCTGCTTTCAGGTCAAGGCCGACCATTTGCACCTCGCGCTTTTTGATTGTGGTTAGGTAATAATATAGAATAAAGGTGAGGTAGGATTTGCCGCAGCCGAAATCGATGACCCGCAGCGGGCCCTGGCGAGGGAGTTTTTCCGCTTCGTCCTCCACCAGCTCGAGAAAACGGTTGATTTGTTTGTATTTATCATACATTGCATGGACGACTTTACCCTCTTTTGTGAAAATGCCCATATCAACAAGCGGCTCAATCACAACGCCCTCTTCCAGCAGATAACGCTTTTTTCGGTTGTGCGCTTTTGTTGCCTGGGGTGCCTGCCCGGCAGCAGGCTTGCGTGAGCAGAGCAGTTTCCCTTTTGCACTGATGCGCAGCTGGTATTCATGCGATGCGTCCCAGCCGTTATACTGACGGAACTGGTCGCGCAGCGCGCTGCAAACCCATTCCGCAGCCGCCTCTTTGGCCAGCCATTCATGAAAAACCTGCTTCTCTGTGTATTTTTCCAGCTGATAGCCGCGGCCATCTATTTGCTTTAAAACGATTTTACGATATCTCCCGGTTTTAGATACGGGGTTGCTTAAAATGCATTGATATATGCCGTCATGGAAAGCGGCGGCAACCGCTTCGGCCAGATCTGCCATTTATGCTCCCTCCTTATGCAGGATACCTTATAGTATACTGTATGGAGAGAGCATATTTTTTGTTTTTCGGAAGAAACAATTTTCTCTCAGCCCGCGCTGCCGGCGGTTGTTTGCGCTTCGTCTGGCTTTGGGAATTGCCGGCCCTCGTGGTTAAGCGTATAATCCCCTTTATGCAGAAGCTCTTCTACGGTTACAAGGGTATATCCCTCCTTTTGCAGTGCCTCGATGATAGCGGGCAGCGCCTCCGGTGTATGCTTTGCCGCATTATGGAACAGAATAATAGAGCCGTTGCGCACCTTGGGGACAACCTTTTGGTAGATTTCCTCCGCCTCCAGGCCCTTCCAGTCCAGAGAATCAACATCCCACTGCACCGCCGTCATGGGTACGGCGCTGACAGCCTCAATCACAGCGTTGTCATAGTCTCCATAGGGCGGTCGGACAAGCGTGGGGCGCACGCCGGTAATTTTTTCAATTTTATCATTGCAGGCGTTCAAATCCTGAATGATCTCTGAGCGGCTCAGCTTTGGCAGGTGTTTATGCGCATCGGAATGGTTTTGGATGCTGTGCCCGGCATCATGCAGGGCTTTGACGCTCTCGGGGTATTTATCTACCCATTCTCCTACAATGAAAAATGTCGCTTTGGCATGGTATTTTGACAACACATCAATGAGCTGCTGCGTGTCCTCATTGCCCCATGCGGCGTCAAAGGTCAGGCAGGCCTTTTTCTCCGTTGTTTCCACACTGTAGATGGGCAGGAGCTTTCGGCTCGCAGCGGTGACAACGCTTAGCCCCTGTGCCGCCAGCACTGCCACCAGCAGGCCCGCCGCCATACAACTGGCTAAAACAGCGAGCCGCCTGCGCGTAAAAACCACGATTTTCATGAAATCACCCTTCTTGCGGCAGATTCCGGCGCTGAAATATGCGCCCGTTTATCCCATGCATATGCGGGCGCTGCTTGTCTCCATGAATCCCTTTATTTTTTCAAAAAGCTTGCTCTCGGGGAGAAAAGGCAGGCAAGAGGAGAGAATTTGCCGTATTTTTTCGCCTTGAGCTGGAAAAAACGCGGGAAAAGCTGATTTTTCCTTGATTTTCCAAATAAAATAGCATACAATAAAGATATTAATATAGCCCCCTGCGGAACTGTCTCCCAGGCGGCTAAGGCAGTGGAATCTATCTCTGAAGAAACGGGGGATCACAATGCAGCTGATTACACAAAAAAACATCAAGCTTCAAAATATGATGAAGGTCTTTCAGGAAATTTACCGCCAAGGCTGCGTCTCAAGGCAGGTTCTGTCTGCCAAAACAGGCGTCAGCCTTATGACAGTGGGTAAAATTGTCGATCAGTTCCTGCGGTATGATATCGCCTATGAAGAGAAGGAGGATACCTCCAAGGTGGGCCGCAAGGGGAATTTGGTTTCTATCCAGCCTGACCATAAAAAGATTATCCTGCTGGATCTGGAGCGCCACCATTTTAAGCTCGGTGTTCTCCAGATGGATCTGCAAATCCAGGGTGAGCTATATCAGCACACCTATGATTATCAAAAAAGCTATGAGGATAACCTGCGGGAGGCGGTTGCCTACTTCCTGCACAGCAGGATGAATGATTCGCTGGAGGGTGTGATCGGGGTCGGCGTGTGCGTGCCGGGGCCTTATTATGAAAAGGGAGACGTGGTGCTTGACTCCCGCATTCCGGAGTTGTCCACAGCCAAGCTGAAGCAGACGCTTTCTCCTTTCTTCCCGGAGCAAATTTTGTATATCGACGAGGATGTGAAGTGCTCCGTCCGCTTTGACGGCGGCCTTGTGCAGCAGGCGGACAGCGTTTTTTACGCCATCATAGGCGAAGGTGTCGGCAGCGCAATTTTCTACGATGGCCGTGTGCTCGACAGCGCTTATTCCTATGCCGGTGAAATTGGCCAGATGTATACCAGAAGCGGAAAAATGATTGAGGAAGCGGTTGGCATCGGCGGGCTGCGCCGGCTGTTTACGGAGCCGGATGGCTCGGTGCCTTCCTTCCAGGATGTCGCTGAGAAATACGGCAGCGATCCCCGTGTGCTTGCGTATATGGAGCAGGCAATCCCGGAGCTGGCGCTGCTGTTTGCAAACGTAACCTGGTTGCTCGATCCGGAGATTATTATTGTGGAAACCCACTTTACAAAGCTTGATCCTGCATTTATTGATAAGCTGCGCGAGGCGTTTGAGGCGATCCTTCTGCCGCGGCGCGGCGCTTTTATGCCCACTC
>USBP01000207.1 GCA_900552985.1 uncultured Oscillospiraceae bacterium | reverse complement strand
GGCCGGTAGCGCGCGCGGGTTAGAAGGCGTGGTGGCAATGATTTCAGCACACAAAGGCGCAATTTCACGTGCGGCAGCGTCATAGGCCTTATCCGCCATCATGCCAATTACCGCAACAATCCGCCGCCCCGGCAGATACTGGCGCAGCGCTTCGGCCAACCGGTGCAGGCCATCCGCATTATGCCCTCCGTCGAGCAGGAGAAGCGGCTGCGTTTGAAACACCTCCAAGCGCGCCGGCATCCGCACGGCGGCAACGCCGCTGACGATTGTTTTCCCTGTAATCCGGCGCAGCCCGCGCGAGCGCAGCGCCTCCGCCGCGAGGATTGCGGTCATGCAATTGGAGACCTGATGCGCACCGATCAGCGGGATATGGATATGCAGGCCGTTATAGATGATATCTGTGCCGGTAATCTTTTCCGCCACGATGCGGATATCCCCCATATTCTGCGTAATCAGCACATTGCTCTGCATCAACGCCGTACGGTACACAATGCGGAACACGCGCGCATCCTGCCCCGGATAGCTCACGGTAATCCCACCGCGCTTGATAATACCGCATTTTTCCGCCGCGATCTCCTCCAACGTGTCTCCAAGCACATTCATATGATCCATCGAGACGGAGGTAATCACACTCACCAGCGGCGTTTTGATGATATTGGTAGAATCCAGCCGCCGAGCCCCACCTCCAGCACCACAATGTCGCACTTCTCCTGCTCAAAATAGAGAAATGCCGCAGCGGTGATCACCTCAAACTCCGTAGGCTGCATGCCCTGTGCGGCGAGCCTGTCCGCCACGGGGCGGATTTGCTCAATCAGGGCAGCGAAGGTATCCTGCGGGATCATTTCACCGTTTACCTGCATCCGCTCCCGGAATTCTATAACGTAAGGCGAGGTAAACAGCCCCGTTTTGTAGCCGGACGCACACAGAATTTCTGCCAGCATCGCGCAGGTGGAGCCTTTGCCGTTTGTGCCCGCCACATGAGCGAACCTGAGCCTGTCCTGTGGGTTGCCAAGCGCTTCCATCATGGCGCGCATGCGCTCAAGGCCGGGCTTTACGCCAAACCGGAGCAGGGAGTGCACATACGAAACCGCTTCCTGATATTGCATCGAACCCCTTCTTTGCTCTCAAAGTTACGACCTGTTCCTCTTCATTCTATCATATCTCTGCAAAAATCACAAACATATTTTGGCAAACAGGTAAAAAGGGCCGACAGGATACTTCGATTTCTGTAGCATCAGTGTACAAGGGGATTGTGCTTTTTTGTGGTGCGGGCCGACCGCTTTGCCTGAAATGGAAGTGCAGCCGGGTACCAACGCCTTACTCTTGAAAACGAATGTTCGCTTTTCCGGGAAAACGCATTGCATCCCGCCCGGAATCGAAGTATAATAATGGCTGTTGACTGAACCCTTGGCGGCCGATACGTGCGGCATGCGCCGTGCAATCGAGTGTATCAGCCAGAATTTTTCCGGAAAGAATGGATCATCTTTTATGGACGAACGGGAGCAAATCGAGCTACGCGGCAGCGTGGAGGATATCACCTTTTACCGGCCGGACACCGGCTTCACCGTGCTGGACCTAAACAGCGACGGGGAACTTGTGACGGTGGTGGGCATTCTGCCCGCCCTGGCCGCAGGGGAAGAGCTGCGCCTGATGGGGCATTGGGATATACACGCCTCCTTTGGGCGCCAATTCCGGGCGGAGCTGTGCGAGCGCAACCTGCCCTCCACCGCCGGGCAGCTTTTGAAATATCTTTCCTCCGGCGCGGTGAAGGGCATCCGGGCCGCCACGGCGGAAAAGATTGTGGAGGCCTTTGGCGACCAGACCTTTGAGGTGCTCGAAAACGAGCCGGAACGGCTTGCCACCATCAAGGGCATTTCGCGGGAAAAGGCCTATAAAATCTGCGCGGAATTCAAAAAGCAGTTCGCCGTGCGTGAGGTGATGATCGCGCTGGAATCCATCGGCATGACGCCGGCGGAATGCCTGGCGGCCTTTCGCCAGTTCGGCGCGTCCGCCATCGACCGCATCCATGAGAACCCCTATATCCTGTGCAGCGAAGAGATCCACATGGGCTTTGAGCGGGTGGACGCACTCGCGCAGGCCATGCCGAACCGGCCGGATGAAATCCACCGCGTGCGGGCAGGCGTGATCTATGTGCTGCGCCATAACCTGCGCAACGGGCACACCTGTATCCCACGCGATAAGCTGGCCGCCCCTGTATGCGGCCTGCTTGCCGCTGCGCCGGATACCGTTGAAGCCGCAGTGGACGGCCTGCTGGAAAACCGCCAGCTCGTCGCAAAGGAAATCGGCGGGCGGGAGTTTCTCTTTCTGCCCAGCATTTACAGTGCGGAAAAGAGCGCTGCGGAGCGCATCCGGATCATGCTGCGCTTTCCGCCTGCCGGGAAGCCCACGCTGGAGCGGGAGATCGATCAAATTGAACGGGAAAACGGCATCCAGTATGAGCAAAAGCAGCGCCTGGCCATCACGACGGCGGTTCAAAAGGGGCTTCTTATCCTCACCGGCGGCCCCGGCACCGGCAAGACGACCACGCTCAAGGGCATCCTCACCCTGTTTGAGCGCGATGGGCTGGATGTGGCCCTCGCCGCCCCCACTGGCCGGGCGGCCAAGCGGATGTCCGAGCTGACGGGCAAGGAGGCAAAAACCATCCACCGGCTGCTGGAGGTAGAGTGGACGGAAAACGAGCGTCCCATTTTCGCGCGGGATGCGCGCAATCCGCTGGAGTCGGACGCCGTGATTGTGGACGAGCTCTCCATGGTGGATATCAGCCTCTTCTCCAGCCTTTTGGAGGCTTTGCCGTTGGGCTGCCGCCTGATTATGGTGGGCGACAGCGACCAGCTCCCGCCCGTGGGCGCGGGCAACGTGCTGCACGATATGATTCAATCCGGCCTGCTGCCCACCGTGCAGCTGACGGAGGTATTCCGCCAGGCAATGGAGAGCCTGATTGTCACCAATGCGCACTGCATCGTGCGCGGGGAGATGCCGGTGCTGAACCGCAACGATGCAGATTTCTTCTTTATGAGCCGCCCGGCGCCTTATCTCGCCGAGCGCACGATCACCGAGCTGTGCGCTGCGCGCCTGCCCAAGGCCTACGGCTACTCCCCCATTTCGGATATCCAGGTGCTCTGCCCTTCCCGCAAGGGGGATCTCGGCACGGTCAACCTCAACCGCGTGCTGCAAAACGCCCTCAACCCGCCGGACCGCACGAAGGCGGAAATCACCATCAACGGGCGTATCCTGCGCGTTGGCGACAAGGTGATGCAGACGAAAAACAACTACGACCTGCCCTGGACGCGCGGCAGTGAAAACGGCACGGGCGTTTTCAACGGCGACGTTGGGATTCTGGAAAAGATCGAGCATGCAAGCTCCACGCTCTATGTGCTCTATGACGACCGCACGGCGATGTATTCCTTTGAATCGGCGGCGGAGCTGGAGCTTGCTTACGCCATCACCGTGCATAAAAGCCAGGGCAGCGAGTTTGAAGCGGTTGTGATGCCGGTGCTAAACGTTGTGCCCCAATTAAGCTACCGCAACCTGCTCTATACCGCCGTCACACGTGCAAAGTCTAAAATGATCCTCGTCGGCAGCCGGGAGGTAGTGCGGCGCATGGTGGAAAACGATAAGAAAACGCGGCGATTTTCCGCCCTGCGCGCCTTTTTAACCGATGAGGAGCCCTCGCCCCTCTTCCCGCCGCTGCAAAAGGAGGCAGCGCCAGATGAAGACGAAACCGACTGAGTGGCTTGACCGGCTGCTCTCTAT
>USBP01000206.1 GCA_900552985.1 uncultured Oscillospiraceae bacterium | reverse complement strand
TTCTCCTCCTCGCCGCCGATGTAGGGGATGACGTTATCCACAATCTCCGGGCAGTTTTCCAGCGTCTTGCCCGCGCCGGAAATCGCCTGATACGTGCAGACCAGCACGCGCTCAATGCCGAATTTCGACAGCGGGAACAAGGCCGGCACATAGCTTTGCAGCGAGCAGTTGGATTTTACTGCGATAAAGCCGCGCTTCGTGCCCAACCGTTTGCGCTGCGCCGGGATGATGGCGGCGTGCTCTGCGTTGAGCTCCGGTACGATCATCGGCACATCCTTTGTGAAGCGGTGCGCGCTGTTGTTGGAGATGACCGGGCACTCCGCCTTGGCGTAAGCCTCCTCCAGCGCACGGATTTCGTCCTTTTTCATATCAACCGCACAGAAGACAAAATCCACTTCCTGCGCAATGGCCTCAATATCGGCTGTAGCGTCCCGAATAATCATATCCTCCATGGATTTGGGCATCGGCTTCTGCATGCACCATCTTGCGCCAACAGCGTCTTTATAGGTACGGCCGGCGGAACGCGGGCTGGCCGCGAGGACCTTGACGCTGAACCAGGGATGCTCCTCCAGCAGCGTTGCGAAGCGCTGGCCGACCATGCCCGTTGCGCCGATGATGCCGACGTTGAACTTTTTCATTTCACATAACCCCTTTACCTTATGACTGTATATGAAAAAAACCGGTTGTCAACCGGTCATCATTGCAATATAATAGAGAAGTTGTCGCACGGAGAATACCGCGCGGATAGCACTCCATCACAATGCATGATGACAGATGCAGGGCTCTTCGCCGTGCAGCCAGCGTAACGGTTTGCCAAACAGCCGCCGCGCTTCGGCGTCCTTTCCTTTCACACAACGGTGCCCGGCCTTTGGCAGCCTACCGCCGGTTACTGATAAACGACGCGCCTCTATCCATAAAGTCATAATGAAATTTGCCTTTATCATACCATCCCGGCCGCATGAAGTCAAACCTTTTTCCAGCAGAAAGCGCGATTTCCAAAAGGTTTTTGCAAAGCTGCGGCTGCTGTTGGAGAAATGCATTGTTTCCGCCGGCTTTGGCTTCCGTTTTCATGCAGATTTTCCTTGCTTACCAATTAGTATATGCAGAACTTGCCATGGCTGTGAGCGGCCTGATGCAGGCTCGTATCGCCCGACCGATTGAATATATTCAACGGAACTTTAAATGGAAGGATGACCATCATTGAAAAAGAGCGATTTTTATTATGAGCTGCCAGAGGAGCTGATCGCCCAGCATCCAGCCGAGCCGCGCGACAGCGCCCGCCTGATGACGCTCGACCGTAAAACCGGCGAAGTGGAGCACCTGCATTTTTATGATATCGAGCGGCTGCTTCAGCCGGGCGATTGCCTGATCCTGAACAATACCCGCGTGCTGCCCGCGCGTTTACTCGGCGTGAAGGAGGATACCGGCGCGCATGTGGAGTTCCTGCTGCTGACACATCGAGAGGGGGATGTGTGGGAGGTGTTGACCGGCCCCGGCAAGCGGGCGAAGCAGGGCGCCCGCTTCACGTTTGGCGGGGGCGTTTTGCGGGCTGAGATTCTCGAGGTCCTTCCAAACGGCAACCGTGTGGCGCGCTTTTTCTATGAGGGCGCCAGCTTCTATGAGATCCTGGATCAGATCGGGCAGATGCCCCTGCCGCATTATATCACGGCAGAACTCGAGGATAAGGAACAGTATCAAACGGTTTATTCCAAGGAGTTGGGCTCCGCCGCTGCGCCCACTGCGGGGCTGCATTTTACGGATGAGCTGCTCGACCGGCTACGTGCAAAGGGGGTTTCCATCGGCTTTTTAACACTCCATGTCGGGATTGGCACCTTCCGGCCCGTTAAAGCGGAAAATATTGAGGATCACCATATGCACTCTGAGCATTATTGGCTGCCGGAGGAAACGGCGCAGCTTATCCGCAGCGCCAAGGCGCGGGGCGGGCGCGTCGTCGCGGTGGGCACTACCTGCTGCCGGACGCTGGAGAGCGTTGCACGCGACCACGATGGCGAGATTTGTGCATGCAGCGGATGGACGGATATCTTTATCTATCCCGGCTTTCCATTCCGGTGCATCGATGGATTGATCACCAATTTTCATCTGCCGGAAAGCACGCTGATTATGCTTGTCTCCGCTTTTTGCGGTTATGAACATACCATGAGCGCATATCAGTTGGCCGTAAAGGAACGGTATAGGTTTTATTCCTTTGGGGATGCCATGATGATCCTCTAGCCTAAAATGAAAGCCTGAAACACGCCTAGCCCGGTCTGCATAAGGGCTCTGGCGTGTTTTTTTATATTTTTATGGATCATTGCAACGATCAAAATGTTGAGACGTGTTGCATGAAGTGTAAGGATGGCCTCGGTTTGATACACAAATTCAGAAGCTCTCAGAGAAATTTCTCAATATAGTCATTTTGGAGGGCGTGTTGAAAGGGAAGGGCGTTTATGGTCTGTCAATAGCAGCAAAGGGTATGCCGCAAATTGAAAAATGATGCCGCGATCTACTTGCTTTTTTGCGGAGAATTTTGTAAAATATAAATACTGCATTTATAAATCTATATCACTAATTTGAGCGTTTGCAGTTAGTCCATTTGAAAAGGAGAGGATCAGATGATCCAGCCACAATCCATTCATTTTTCCAAAACCAAAACCTTTTCCGCCAGAGAACGTCATAATCTGGTGAGGATTGATAATCTGCGCGTACCCGGCGCACAGGAGGACGATCTGTTTCACAGCGCGGAATTTGATGTGCTGATTGAAAAACTGGCAGCTGCCAGAGAGGCGGGTCGAACAATCACTTGCTTTATCGGCGCCCATGTAATCAAATGCGGCCTTTCCCGCTATTTGATTTGGCTGATGGAGCACGGCTATATTACGCATTTGGCCTCGAATGGCGCAGGCAGTATCCATGACTTTGAGCTGGCTTACCTGGGAGGCACCTCAGAATATGTCCCCACTGCGATTGAGGATGGCAGCTTCGGCATGTGGGAAGAAACGGGCCGGTGGATGAATGAAGCAATCCGAGAGGGCGCCGCCAAGGGCTATGGATATGGGCAGAGCCTGGCGGATTATGTGGAGCGCCATAAATCCCGCTTTCCCAATTTGGAGGATTGCGTTTTCTACCGTGCATATGAGATGGGTGTTCCCATGACTTACCACGTCACGATTGGAACCGATATCATTCATCAGCACCCATATGCGAATTTTGCGGCGATCGGGCAAACCAGCGGCGTTGACTTTGGATATTTTTGCCACTCCATTGCCATGCTGGAGGGTGGCGTTCATATGAACATAGGCTCCGCTGTTACGGGCGCGGAGGTGTTTTTGAAAGCGCTGTCCATTGCGCGCAACCAGGGGCATCCTACGCGCGGCATCACCACGGCGAATTTTGACATCATCCCACTGGGCGATTACCGGACGGATATCAGCAAGGATCGTTATGACTACTATTACCGGCCGCGTAAAAACGTGATAAACCGTCCCACTTCGCAGGGCGGCACGGGCCTGTATATCTATGGCAACCATATGGAGACGATACCCAGCCTTTATGCAAGGCTAAGGGATAGAGTATGAGCAGTGGGGAGGGGCAGGTATGTTGAGTAGAGCCGTGCTGACCGGGCAGCGGGTGCGGGAGCTTGCAGATGCGATCCGCAAAGTGAAGGTCTGTGTTGTCGGCGATATTTGTCTTGATCTGTATTGGTATGCGGATATGCGGCGCAGCCGCCTTTCCCGTGAAACGCCGCATTTTCCTCTGCCGGTTGTGCAGGAGAGGAGCGCCCCGGGAGGCGGCGG
>USBP01000205.1 GCA_900552985.1 uncultured Oscillospiraceae bacterium | reverse complement strand
CACGCCGTGCGTAAGCGCTGTGCGCTCGTCAAAAACGCGGCCCTCGTCGGCTTCTCCCCGGATGGTTGTAATGATATAGTCCGCATCGCGGATTGCCTCCTCCGCATCCGCCGTCAGGGTAAAGCGCAGCGCGGGGTTGCACCGCTCGCCAATCAGCTTGGCAAGCTTCCCATAGCAATATAATTTTGCTTCGTCGTTATCCATCAGGGCAACCTCGGTGATCTCCGCCGCAGCCGCTCCAAGTGCAATGGATTTTGTCAAAAACGGGGAGCGCACGCCCCCGCCGCCGAGTACAGTTAGCTTCATACCACTCATCCCTCCAACGATTCTTTCTCCTTCATTATACAGGCCCATTAGGCACTGTCAACTCAGATTCCTGATATCAGATATCAGACATTGGATGTGGAAGCCAAAAGCCTCTTCCGCAGAGGAGATGAGCGGAAGCGTTTCGGCGGATAACAATTTTAACGCACTGACTCTTTGGCAGAAACCTGAATGTGACCATGTCTGAAATCTGATATCTGAGATCCGGCGTCTGAATATTGCTCCTCGCGCCGCGCAGTGGTAGTATACTATTAACCAAAAGATTCGAAAGGAGTATGATTATGTACGAGCTGGTACAGGTGGGCGAACGCACCTATTACATCGACTGCCCGGTTAAAATGGGCGTTTTTTTGCTGAATGACTGCCACGCCTGCCTCATTGACGGCGGCAGCGGGAAGGACGCCGCCAAAAAAGCGCTGAAGCTTTTGACAGCACGAGGTTGGGAGCTCGCCTGCGTCATCAACACGCACTCACATGGCGATCATATCGGCGGGAACCATCTGCTGCAAAGCCGCACCGGCTGCAAGATTTTTGCAAAAGGGATTGAGCAAGCCTTTACACAGGCCCCGGTTTTGGAGCCTGCCTTTCTATTTGGCGGATTCCCGCCAAAGGCGCTGCGCAATCACTTTTTGGAGGCTGCGCCCAGCAACGCCCTGCCTCTAACGGACCCTGCCTTTCCGCAGGCGTTGGAGGTCATCGATCTTCCAGGCCACTGCTTTGATATGATCGGCCTGCGCACACCGGATGATATCGTCTTCCTTGCGGATGCGCTGGCAAGCGAGGAGACGATGCAGAAATATCAGCTCTCCTTCCTCTATGATGTGGAGGCCTATCTCGCCACGCTCCAAAAAATTGAAAACATGCAGGCAAAGCTCTTTCTCCCCTCGCATGCTGCCGCCACGCCGGAGATTGCCCCCCTGGCGCGCCTCAACCGGGAAAAAACGCTGCAAATTGCCGGCACACTGCTCACCCTGTGTGAATCTCCCCATACCTTTGAGGAGCTTTTGCAGGCGGTTTTTTCCCATTACGCGCTCCAGATGGATTGGAACCAATTTGTCCTGATTGGCAGTACGGTGCGCTCCTATCTGGCGTATCTTTATAACCGGCAGGAGGTTACGACCCGGTTTGAAGAAAACCGGATGCTCTGGGAGCGCGCCTGAGGGTTCTCCCGCCCGGCCGCTGCATGCGCTCCGGCCAGCGGTTAAGCAGGCGGATGCTAACATGCTTTACGCCAAAAGGCGCTAATTTTTTGAAAAATATGCTTTCGGCGATTGACGTTTTGCCCTTTCAGCGATAAACTAAAGGGTGTACGTATTTTTTAGAGAGAAGGAGCATGAATCCCATGAAAGTATTTATGATCGGCGGCACCGGCCTTTTGGGCAGTGCAGCAGCTGCAGAGCTTATCTCTCGCGGGCATCAGGTGAAGAGCGTTGCGCTCCCCCCGCTTCCGCAGGGCGCCCCCATTCCGGAGGAGATGGAGATCGTCTTCGGCAACTACCTCTCCATGAGCGACGATGAGCTGCGGGCCATGATGGACGGCTGCGATTGCTTTGTGTTCGCAGCAGGCGTAGACGAGCGCGTGGAGTTCCCCGCGCCGGTATACGCCGCTTATGAAAAATATAACATTCGGCCGGTCAAGCACCTGCTGGGGATTGCCAAGGAATGCGGCGTGAAAAACTGCGTGGTGCTCGGTTCCTATTTTGCCTATTTCGCAAAAGAGCATCCCGAGATGAATCTCTGCGCTAAGCACCCATATATCCGCAGCCGGATCGCACAGGAGGAATCCGCCCTCTCCTTTGCGGATGACGATATGAGCGTGTGCGTGCTGGAGCTGCCCTATATTTTCGGCACACAGCCCGGCCGCAAGCCCGTGTGGGTCATCCTCATTGAGCAGCTTGAGGGCATGGGCAAGATCACAATGTACCCGAAGGGCGGCACGACGATGGTGACGGTGCGCCAGGTTGGCCAGGCAATTGCCGGCGCAGCTGAGCGCAACCAGGGCGCGCACTGCTCCCCCATCGGCTACTACAACCTCACATGGAACGATTTCCTCAAAGTCGTTCACAAGGCGATGGGCCAGCCGAACCGGAAGATCATCAACATCCCGAAATGGTCCTTCCAGCTGTTTGGCCTGCATATGCGCAAGGTGTATAAGGATAAAGGCGTCGAGGGAGGCATCGATCCCGTCGGCCTGGCAGACATCATGTGCATGAACACGTTTATCGACAAAAAGTGGTGCGTTGAGCTGGGCGTGACGGAGGATGATATCGACTCTGCGATCTACGATTCCGTGAAGCTTTCGGTGGATGCGTTCCACGGCACACAGGAGCTTTTGGGGATGAAGGGCGAATAAAACAGCCCCGCCCCAGCAGGATAGACGCCCTCCCGGCTGGAGGGCGTTTCAAATCAGAGAGGAGCGCAAGCTTTATGAAGCTTTTGATCGAGGGCTCTCCAGAGCGCTACCGCCGCTATTTGCCGGATTTTATTCAGCTGGAGCAGCTTGCTCCCATTTTCTGCCCGCTCGGCAGCACAGATGCGGAGCGGCTCACGCTCTGCCCGGATACAGAGATCTTCCTGGCGGATGCAGTCAGCACGGTATCCGGCGATCTCATCCGCCGGATGCCAAAGCTCAAGCTGATCCACTCCGAGGGCGTAGCATTCAACGGCATTGATACGAGCGCGGCCAGAGAGCGCGGCGTTTTCGTCTGCAACAATCAGGGCTGCAACGCGGGCGCAGTGGCGGAGCAAGCCATCTGGCTGATGCTTTCCCTCCTGCGCCGGGGGATCCCTGGCGATCAGGCCGTACGGCAGGGGCGCCAAATCCAAATGAAGGAGCAGGCCATGGTAGAGGGAGTCAAAGAGCTGGGGGAATGCCGGGTCGGCCTGATCGGCTTCGGCCATATTGCGCAGGAGACAGCAAAGCGGCTCTCCGCTTTTGGCAGCACGGTCTGCTACTTCTCCCCCCATCGCAAGCCGGAACTGGCGCATACGCTTCATGCCGCCTATCTTCCGCTGGGCGAACTGCTCGCCTGCTGTGATATCGTCAGCCTGCATGCTGCGGTGACGCCCGAAACAAATTGCATGGTAAACGAAGCGTTCCTCTCCGCAATGAAGGAGGGCGCATATCTTATCAACACCGCCCGCGGAGAACTGGTGGACAATTTCGCTGTGCAGGCCGCGCTTCTCTCCGGCCGTCTGGCAGGCGCAGGCTTTGATACGCTGGCCCCGGAGCCCGTCCCAGCGGATCACCCATTGGTCACCCTGCCGGATCAGGCACGGGATCGCGTTGTGTTTTCCCCTCATCTAGGTGGAATCACCACCAACAGCTTTCGCCGCGCCCACCGCCATATGTGGGAAAACGTTGTACGCGTTATGAACGGGGAGCGGCCCGACTGCATCGTCAATGGGCTTTGATCTGCCGTCCGCGCCCTTTTCTTATGGAATATTCAAAAGCGCCGCCGGAGCCCTGCCCC
>USBP01000204.1 GCA_900552985.1 uncultured Oscillospiraceae bacterium | reverse complement strand
GAGCTTGTCTACCGGATGGAAAAACCGGCGTTGCAGGTCACGGTGCGGTACGAAATTTATGACGGGATGCCGGTGATAATGAAACGGGTGTCGGTTGCAAACCACGGCACGGAGACGGTCGTCGTCGACAACATCTGCACGGAGATCCTGAAGACCGGCGCATTTCCGGGCGGCCTTTTTGTGGATAGCGACTTTGATTCCACCACAGACTTTATCGGGCTTGATTTTGACGCCTACGCCAAAAACTACGCCCGCTGCCGCCATGGTGTGCTGGAGGTGGCTCCGGCACAGCGGATGAACGTAACGCTCGGGCCGGGAGAGTGCGTCGATTCCATCACTGCCTTTGAACTGCTTTTTGAGACGGACTACTATGAACACCGCCTGATCGAGGTCAAGGAGATGTACCGCCGGATTGCGCCGTGGTGTACGGACAATGTCCTCTTTTTTCATTTGATCTCCAATTCCGCGCGCGCGATCCGCTGTGCGGCAGACCAGTGTGCAGAGGTCGGGCTGGAGATGGTGATCCAGTCCTTCGGCTCCGGGGTTAATATGGAGAGCCATAGCGACCGGTATTTGAACCGCATCCGCCGGGCTTATGATTATGGGCATGCCAGGGGACTGCGCATGGGCGCGTACACGCTGGCCTATGTGAAGAATTACCGCCCGGTACGCGGCAACGAGGCGCTCAACCACGACGGCAGCCACATCTGCCGCTGTCTGGCCACGGAATGGTTTGAAAAGTATAAGAATGATATTTTGAACTTTATCGACCGCACAGGGGCGGACGCCGTTGAGATCGACGGCCCTTATGGGATGATGGCGTGTTCCGGCGGGAAAACCCATCTGCATGACGACTTTACGGACTCTCAATACAAGCAGTGGAAGACTTCGGTACTCGACTGGTATCGGGAGATCAAGTCGCGCGGTGTGTACATTAACGCGCCGGATTGGCACTTTCTCAATGGGACCAACCGCACGGGCGTCGGATATGAGGAGATTGCCTTTTCAGAGAGGCGCGAGGAGCAACTTGTCACCTCGCGAATCTATTACTATAAGGGCACTTTTTCCAAGAACCCATCCCAGGGCTGGGGGTTCCTCCCGCTGAATGTCTACCATGGCGGAGGAAAAGACGCCATGTTTTGCCCCACGGATCGCAATGCCTTTGCATTTGACTGGGCGATGGCGCAGATCACAGCCAGCGGCGTCTGGCCCACGATCCGCGGCAAAAAGGTGTATGACTCCGATACCGGTAAACAGATCCTGAAAAAGTGGATCACGATTTTTAAACGCTACCGGCAGGTACTCAACGGTGTCACGGTCCACTTCCTGCCACCGCGTATTGATACGGAGAACCCATCCCGTACCACGGGGATTGACGCAATTATGAATCAGCTCCCAGAGGGGGAGGTGCGCGGTTTTGTCATGTTTTTTAATCAGACCGATACCGAGCAGACGCAGGAACTGCTGCTGCCCGTCTATTATACAGGATTGACGGGGCTGGAAACGCCGCCGCCCCCCTTAAAAAACACCAAAAACAGTGACGTCGCCTATCCATTGTATGGCGAGGAGATCGCGCCGCTTGTCATCCGGGCGCGCGATGGATCTGCACGGACGTACATTACGGATACACCGGTCGCAGACCGTGAGATCCCGCCCCTGCCGCAGGCGGAGAAGACGGGATATTCGATCATACTTTCCGAGCAGGATGAGAATCCCGCCGTCTATCCTATCGATTCCAACGGGAATATCAGCATTCAAATCACTTTGCCCGCCCTGTCGTACCAGTGGTATGTACTGCGGCCAACGGAGGGAGAAGCATGAGCCAAAAAATAAGATTGGCCGTTATCGGCCTTGGTGAACGCGGCAAACAGCTGCTGGAGGTTCTGCTCCACATGGAGGATGTTCAGATCGCCGCACTGTGCGACGTGTATGGCGACCGGATTGAGCACGCGGCTCGCATGGTGGAGCAGGCAGGCGGGGAAAAGCCCGCACAGTCCGCAGATTATCACGCGGTGCTCGACAGAAGTCGGGTGGATGCCGTGGTCATCGCCACCGCATGGCAATGCCATGTCCGCATCGCGTTGGAAGCTATGCGGCGCGGGATTTTCACGGCGATGGAGGTCGGCGGGACGTATGACCTGGCAGAGTGTTTTGAACTGGTTCGGACGTATGAGCAGACGGGAACGCAGTTGTTTTTCCTGGAGAACTGCTGCTACGGCCGCCGGGAGCTCATGTGCCTGAATATGGCGCGGGCCGGGGCGTTCGGCGAGATCGTCCATTGCGATGGCGCGTACCGTCATGATCTGCGGCGCGAAATCGCCTTTGGCACAGAGAACCGCCACTATCGCCTGCCGCACTATATTCATCATAACTGTGAAAATTACCCCACACACGATCTGGGGCCGATTGCTAAAATTCTTGGCATCAACCGCGGCAACCGGATGCTGCGGCTTGTCTGTGTTGCGAGCAAGGCGCGCGGCATGGCGCAGTATATTCTCGATCAAAAGCCGGAGGATGCTCAGCTGGCTGCTACAGGCTTCCGCCAGGGAGATATTGTCACCACACTGATCACCTGTGAAAACGGAGAGACAATCTCCCTCACGCTGGATACCACCCTTCCGCGTGTATATAGCCGCAGCTTCACCGTCCGGGGAACGAAGGGAATGTATCAGGAGGATGGCGACTACGTCTTTTTGGAGAAGGATCACCAGGATGATTTTTCGCAGATTGACCTGGACCCTTCCTCCCTGTGGAAAAATGCGGATGCCTATGGTGAGGTGTTTGACAGCGATCTGTGGCGTTTTCCATCCGAGGGGATGCGCGCAAGCGGACACGGCGGGATGGACTATTTAATCCTGCGCGCCATGCTCAGCGCTGCCCGCGGCGAGAGCTATCCGGCGATCGATGTGTATGACGCCGCTGCCTGGATAAGTATCACGGCCCTTTCAGAGCAGTCTGTCATGGCCGGAGGAGTCAGCGTCGAAATCCCGGATTTTACGCACGGTGCATATCAGAACAGGACAGAGTTTTCTACCGGAAAATATGCGTTGGATGAATCCATGCACAGATAACAAAAAGGCGTTTATTCCAATCACGTCCACCTTGGGCTCTGCCCTGTGTTTTGGCAATGTCGAAATAGCCTGAAATACGCCTCCATTCAGCAGAACGGGGGCGTATTTTTTGAAGGCGAGCGGGCCTGAGCCTCAATTCAAAAGGGCGACGCCTACGGTCAGATACCCTGCAAAGGCGACCCACAGAAGATAGGGGATTTGCAGCAGTGCCGCAGTCCGGCTGATGTTGGAGAATAGGAGGATCATCGTCAGAATCAAAAACCACAGCACAATCAGCCAGGCGAAGGAGAACCAGTACCACTGTTTATCGAAAAAGAAAATACTCCATAAGAAGTTGAAAAGCAGCTGCACGCCATAGACAATGAGCGCATTGCGCTTGCGCTCCTGGTTTGCATCGGAGGTATACACCAGATAGGCGGAGACCGCCATCAGGATGAAAAGGATGGTCCAGACCACGCTGAATACCCAGGCGGGCGGGGAGAGTGGCGGCTGATTAAGGCCGGCGTATACCTCCCGCATGCTATTCATGGTCAGTAGCGCGGATAATCCGCCTGTGCCAAGAGCGATCAGAAGGCTGAGGGCCAGAGGCTTCCATTTCAGAACCATAGCATCAACTCCTTTGCAAAAATAGTATACGGCTTTTGAAAGAGTTTTATCACGGATACATCGCATCAGTATACAAGGGGAACATCGCCGCCCAGCAGACTCAGACGGGTGCTCGCTGCGTTCTCGGGCGCG
>USBP01000203.1 GCA_900552985.1 uncultured Oscillospiraceae bacterium | reverse complement strand
GAGGCGGCAGCGATACCAGCGCCGTGGCGCTGGCGGCATCCCTGCATGCAGAACGCTGCCAGATCTTTACAGATGTCGAGGGCGTGTACACCGCCGACCCCCGCAAGGTAGAGGGCGCAAAAAAGCTGAAGGAAATCACCTATGACGAAATGCTGGAGCTTGCCACGCTCGGCGCGCAGGTGCTTAACAACCGCTCCGTGGAAATGGCCAAAAAATATAACGTTGAGGTAGAGGTGCTCTCCAGCCTGAAGAGGGTGCCGGGCACAATTGTGAAGGAGGTTGCCAAAATGGAAAAAATGCTGGTCAGAGGGGTTACAAAGGATACAAATGTGACGCGCGTCTCTATCATTGGCGTGCCGGATGTGCCGGGCATCGCCTTTAAAATTTTCAGCAAGCTTGCCGCGAAGCGGATCAACGTGGATATCATCTTGCAATCCGTCGGCCGCGACGGCACAAAGGATATTTCCTTTACCGTCAGCAGGGAGAATGGCGCTGCGGTAGCCGAAATTCTTTCCACCTCCTTTGAAGAGCTTGCGGGCAAGGAGATCGTTACGGATAATCACGTCGCAAAAATCAGCGTGGTCGGAGCAGGGATGGAGACGCATCCCGGCACAGCGGCCAAGATGTTTGAAGCGTTGTATGAAATTGATGTCAACATCCAGATGATTGCGACAAGCGAAATCAAAATCTCCGTCCTGATCGACGAAAAGGATGCAGACCGTGCGGTTGCAGCGGTCCATAAGGCTTTTATTCCGGTGGAATAATTGTGGCAAAACAGAGCGCCCGGGCCAAGTTGCCGCTTGGCCCGGGCGTATTTATATGTCTGCTCCTCCAGATTCATTTAAAAATCACAAACAAATGTTTGCTTTTTCCGAACATCTGTGCTATACTAGAGGCAGATAAATGATCCTATTATTGGAGGCGACTGCGATGGACCGAATCAACGACACACAGCAGCGGATTTATGAATACCTGATGGAGCGTTCGCAGGATGGCGTGCCCCCCTCTGTGCGGGAAATCGGCGCTGCAGTGGGCCTCAAATCCACCTCCTCCGTTCAGGCCAATCTCGACGCATTGGAGGCTGCGGGCTACATTACGAGGGATCCAATGCTCAAGCGCTCCATCCGGATTAACGGGCAGGCGGAAAACATCACTCACGTTCCCCTTTTGGGCACCGTTACGGCAGGCCAGCCCATTTTGGCAGTGGAGCAGATTGAAAGCTATCTCCCCTACACCGGCCGCGTCTCAAGGGATAAACCGCTCTTTGCCCTGCACGTGCGCGGGGAGAGCATGATAAATGCCGGCATTCTGGACGGCGATATTGTAATCGTAGAGCAAACGCCCGTGGCGCGCAACGGCGAAATCGTCGTCGCCATGCTGGAGGATGAAGCTACTGTCAAGCGGTTCTACAAGGAGGAAGGGCATTTCCGCCTTCAACCGGAAAACGATGCCTTTGCGCCAATTATCGTCAAAGAGGTCGCCATTCTGGGCACGGTTGTCGCCCTGCTGCGTTATTTTTAACTTCTGTTTCTGCAACAAAAGCCACTCAAAAGCACAGGGAATCTCCGGGGGTTTCAGGTGCTGTGAGCGGCTTTTTCTTATCGCGTTTGATTTTTAAAAACGGGGCGGCATGCCGCTGCTCATCCCTGATATTGCGCCAGCGACTGGAAGGTATAGCCCTGCTCTCTGGCCCAATCGATGATCTTCCCAAGTGCAGCGGCATTGTCGCTTGAAACCGCGTGCAGAAGGATGACCGCGCCCGGGTGCAGGCGGGAGGTCACCGTATCAAACGCATACTGCTCTCCTCTCTGATGAGCGGTATCGTAATCACCATATGCAACTGACCAAAATACGCTTGTATAACCCAGGGACTGCACCAGCTCCAGTGCGTTCTCAGAATACTCCCCAGTCGGGAAGCGGAAAAACGGCGCGCTGTAGCCAAAATGTGCGCGCAGATGATTGTCACAATCCTGAATTTCCTGTGCCATTTTGGTTCGGCTGATATTTGGAAAAACCGGATGGGTATTGGAATGGTTCCCTACGATATGGCCTTCTTTGATCATGCGGGCTGCGATCTCCGGGCTGTCCTTCAAATACGGCAGGGTTACAAAAAAGGCGGCGGGAACTTTTTTCTCTTTAAGCACATCCAGAATTTTTTCCGTATATCCATTTTCATAACCGCAGTCAAAGGTCAGGTACAACACTTTATTTTTTGCCTTTGTATCCAGTGCAAGGGCATGGTATGGGTCAAACAGCTTCTGGTTGTTGACGGATATCTCATGCGGCTCCCCGTTTTTGGCCACGCCAAATCCATAGCCGACCCCTTTTTCGGAAAGGCCGCGGGTATTCTCCGGATCCGTCACCCGGAATGTGACGGGGGGCAGCGGCGCATAGCCCGTGTAGGTGCCTGCATCCGAAATTGCCTCGCCCGTCACACTCTGCCTGTTGATCGGGGCGGCCTGCACAGGCGCATCGGCTCCTGTGGCAGCGGATTCCTGCGTGATGGATTCCGCCCCTGGCAACGTTACGCTTGGCTCAGGAAGGATGGAGTCCCCTTCTGAAGGGGCCGGGGCGGGCGTATCTGTCGGCGTTTGTTCCTCCTGTTGTCCGGAACACGCCGCCAACGAAAGCAGACAAAGCAAAATCGCCAGCAGCAGGCACGTATATCTTTTTTTCAAACGGATCATGTAATCGCCCCTTTTTTAGATCACGGAATGAAAGCCGAGCGGCACCCTTTCATCTCTATTATAGGCCGCGTATCAACGGCTGGCAATCCCGGGTTTCCTTCTGCATTCTATGCAGGTAAGCATGGGCCGGCTGCCCGTCAGTCTCCCTGCCGGGCAATGGCCGGCCCCATTTTGATCTGTCCCTGCTCTTTACCGCTTCAAAATGCCCTCTCAGCGATTTTATTTCATGACAGACTGAATGCCGCCGACGATATCTCCAACCGCTTTGACCGCCTTGTTCATATTGCGCTTGGCGTTTCGCTTGGCAGAAGAGCCCATCATCGTGCTGCCGAGCATTGCCGTTGCGCCGCCGACCGCCATCGCAATGCCGATGCCCTTTGCAATATTTGCCTTGTTGGTATGCATTTATTTTCGCCTCCATCTTTTTTGGATTCATTGCTAGTATGGCTGCGTCAAAAAGAGATATGAATGACAGTTTTTGCGTGCAAAAATTTCAAACCGATCGAAAATCAGTCTCCCCCCGTTTTCAAATCAGGGGGGAATATGGTATACTAGATATGAGATTTTAGAGATTGGATTTTAGATGTAGGCTCCGGGAAGCATGAGCCCCCGAACAGCTTGCAGGCCCCGTTAGATCGGAAGTGCGGCTATGCTTTGCCAGCTTCCGTATCCAATATCTAAATTCTAACATCTAATATCCAGCTTCCGAAAGAAGTGCATCCTCATGAAGCGACAAAAACGGGCGGCGGCCATTCACGATATCTCCTGCTTTGGGAAGTGCTCTTTAACGGTGGCGCTGCCGATCCTCTCCGCTGCCGGGATTGAAACCGCCGTGATTCCCACGGCGGTGCTCTCTACGCATACCGGCGGCTTTTCTGATTTCACATATCGTGATCTCACGGCTGATATGCGGCCGATTATGCAGCATTGGAAAAGCCTCGGCCTCTCCTTTGACGCGGTTTACAGCGGCTACCTCGGCTCCTTTGAGCAGGTCGGCATTGTCGAGGAGTTCCTTTCCATGTTCCGCTCGGAGGATACGCTGGTCCTCGTCGATCCTGCGATGGCGGATGGCGGCCAACTCTATAAAACCTTTTCTCCCCCCTTTGTGCAGGAGATGAAGGGGCGGTGC
>USBP01000202.1 GCA_900552985.1 uncultured Oscillospiraceae bacterium | reverse complement strand
ACACTGATGCTAGCCAGATTGTAGGCGCCAGATGAGATGGCCCGAGACCTCCGCATAGCGAAACCACGCCACGATGCAAAAAAGGGACGAGCATTTGGGCTCAAAATGGTCAAGCCCGTTCCCTGCGCACCTGCAATCAGATCGCTCCAGTTGGCAGGACCTGCTTGCCCCACCCGGGTTCTGAATCAGGAGCCTGAAATCTGACATAACGCCGGAATGCCTTGCGACCTTATACCTGCGCATTGCTCTGCTGCTCCGGCTCCCCCGCATCCGCTTCTTCACAAGGCTGTAAATCCAAATCCAGCGTTACATGCGCAAACCCAAGCGCCTTCAATCCGTTCACACAATCCTGCGAACTGGCCAAAATCCCCGCCGCCTGATCCCGCCGCGCCACGATGCGCGCCAGGCCGCCGTGCAGGTAATAAAGTATCCATCCAGACGCAGGCCACGCAACAGCCGTTCGCCATCCTCAATCAGCTTAAGCTCCGAACGCTCAATCGGCGTATCAAAGGGAAACCTCTTTGCAAGGCTGGGGGAAAGCATAGCGCCAGGGGCTTCACCAAGCTCCCGCAGCAGCTGCCGCGCCTGTGCGTGCGTCACACTGCACTCCAGCAGCGGGCTGCGCACGCCCAGCTCCCGCAGAGCGCGATCCCTGTCCTGCCGCTCCTCGTCGGCCGTATCTGCGCAGGAGCCATCGCAAATATTAAAAATACCGCGGCTTGCCGCAAAAGAAGCAAGCGCCTCAAACTGCATACGCTCGCAATAGTAAAAACGCCCCGGCGTGTTGGCGGCCACGCGCGCATCCCGCAGCACATCCACCGGCAGCAGGGCACATTGCGCTCCCAACGCCTTTGCCCGCTCCTGTGCTGCAAGCGATTCATCCTCCAGGGAAAGCGGCGTTTGGAAGGTGACGGCAAGCACACGCGCTTTCGTCTCCATCGCGAGCCGGAGCAATAATACGCTCCCATCATCACCAGAAAAAGCGATGCATACGCCGCCATAGACGAGCTCCTTCACCTTTGCTTCCAGCTCTTGCAACAGCTTACTTTTTTCCGTTTTCATTTTGAAACATCCTTTCCCTTCCCAAGCCATATCAAGGCGGCCGCAGAACGGCTCTTCTCTTCTTTATTATAGCAAAGAGGATACATATAGCAAGTCATTTCCCGCATGATAGGGAGGCATAAAAATCTTTTTCTATGCGGGCAACGCACTCTGAGCCCGCGGCATCCTGGAAAGCTGCCTATTTATTTCTTTTAAAAATTATATTACACAATCCTTATGGTAAAATAAGTAAAACAAAGCCCGTTCCCGGGCCTATCATCCTATTTTATGATAACGAAAGGCAGGAAGCAGCATGCCGCAAAAAGTGATTTTGAGCGCAGACAGCACCTGTGACTTGGGAGCACAGCTCATTGAACGCTATCAGGTTCACATTCATCCGCTCCACATCTTGCTGGAGGGCCAGCAGTATGAGGATGGAGAGATCTCTCCGGATGCGCTGTATGAAGCCTGGTGGCAGCGCAGGCAGCTCCCCAAGACAAGTGCCGTTACACCGGAGGAATACGCAGAATATTTTCGTAAATGGGTGTCAGAGGGGTACGAAGTGGTTCATGTGAATCTTGGCTCCAACCTCTCCTCTTCCTATCAGAATTGCTGTATCGCCGCGCAGGAGGTCGGCCATGTCTATCCCATCGACAGCTGCAACCTGTCTACCGGCATGGGGCTGTTGGTCATTGAAGCGGCAGAGCGCATCGCCCAAGGCATGGAAGCCCAACAGATCCAGCAGGAGGTAAACGCCCTGCGCCCCTATGCCCATGCAAGCTTTGTGCTGGATACGTTGGAATTTCTGCACGCAGGCGGGCGCTGCTCTGCTGTAGCCATGCTGGGCGCAAACCTGCTGAAGCTCAAGCCCTGCATTCAGGTAGATCCGGCAAAAAACGGCGCGATGGGCGTCGGCAAAAAATACCGAGGCACATTGGAAAAAGCCCTTGTGCAATACGCGACCGATCAGCTTTCCGGCAGGCAGGATCTCAAGCTGGATCGTGTTTTCATCACCCACTCCGGCATCTCACAGGAACGCATCGATATGGTGAAAAAGACAGTGGAAAAGCTCGCCGGGTTCAGGGAGATTCTGATTACCCGGGCAGGGTGCACGATCTCAGCGCATTGCGGGCCAAACACACTGGGGGTTCTCTTTATGACAAATGGCTGAGCACTCTCTTTTTTGCTTTTAGCTATTTAAGAAAAATATTGAAAATTTATGCCCACACCGCAGCAGCGGCGTGGGCATTTTTTCATTCCGCCTCCTACTGGCTCAGCCCGGAATCGCCCGGTTCGCAGGTATAGACCCATTCTATTTGGTCGCCTGCCTTGAGCCGGTATTGGTTGGAGCCAATACTCTGAAAAACGCCATTCACCTGGTAAAGCCACCCGCTTTGCGGGAAGCTCTCCTCCCCCCGTAATTTTTCGCTCAGGCCGTTGATAGAGCGCACATAACCCCGCTTTTCGCTCAGTGCGATATTCTGCTCCTTGAGCGTGCGTTTGAGCACCTCCAACACCGTATCGCCCTCCTGAAGGGCAACGCTGCCGGAAAAAATAACGCCGCTTTCCGGCACGACTGCGCCGTAGCCTGGCCACTTGTGCACGCCCTTCTCCACTGCATTGCGGCATGTGACGGCAAGCGAAACCGTTTGCTGCGCAGGGGCGGGCTCTGTTTCCTCCTGCCGGTGTGACGGCGCAGCAGAGGAAATGCCGGCCTGCGTTGTGCTGCTGCCCGTTTCAACCGCTTGGGGGCTTGTAGAGGGCACAGCGTGAGTCTCCCCCCCTGCTATGGCGCTGGTTTCTAAAGCATAGGAGGAGGACTGCTGTGTGTGCCCACCCGCTGCTGTGATGGCTGCGGTGGAAGGCTCTTCCTCCTTCTCTCCCCCACATCCGGCCATCAGCAACGCCAGCAGAAGAGCCAGCAGCAGCACCGTACAGCGCTGAAGGCAAAGCTTATGCATAGAGGCCACGCTTTCTGCTCACGGCCAATGCTCCAACCGCCAACAACGCCAACACAGCCGCACCAACAGCTGCTGCAGAGGAGCCTGTTGCAGGATTCTCCGCAGCCGGTGCGGTTGTGGATTCGGGCGCACCGGCTGTTTCCGAATGCTCTGTTCCCTCCGGCGCCGTCACTGCGGGAGCGGCTGTTGTAGCTGTGCTTTCAGGCGTTGTATCCTCCGGCGGCTGTTGCCTGACGTCAGAAAAGTCGTAAAACGCTGCTCTCTGCTCCGCGAAACGGGCATAAGCCTCCAGCGCGCAAAGCGATTGATAGGTTGTCAGGATATTCGAGCTGCCGTCATAGCTGCGCATCCCGCCATCCGCATTGACGAAGGTGAGCAGCGCATCCAGCATCGTTTGGCCGTTCTTTGTGAAATCCGGCCCACAGGGATTTATCCCCAATGCGGATAAGCCGATTACCGCCATTGAAATCGTCTCCGCGCTGTCGCTGCCCATAAAGCCAAACCCGGCCGTCTCCGGATTCTGGCTGGCCTTCAGGAAAGCAAGCGCCCGGTCGATTACGGCAGCAACCTTCTCATCTGCCTGATAGGGCGCGAGTGCAGCCAATACCGGGCCGGTGGTATCTACGCTGCCGTCCAGAGAATAGGGGTCGTCCGCGTTGACGCTGAGCAGATAGTTAAAGCCGCCGTCCTCCCGCTGCGCTGCGCACAGGGCGCCTACCATTGCTTGCCGGATCTCATCAGGCGCCTGATACTGCTTTGCATCCAAAGCCAGCAGCGCATAGGAAATCCCGTCCGTATAAACCTCCTGCGCGATATCCGTTTT
>USBP01000201.1 GCA_900552985.1 uncultured Oscillospiraceae bacterium | reverse complement strand
CTGCTGCTGGCGGCTTTCTCCGCGCCGCGCCGTGGCGAGCGGGCGCTGGATTTGGGCACAGGCTGCGGAACCGTGCCGCTTTTTTGGTGCCGGGAGGGGCTTATCTCTCATGCGGATGGGCTTGAGCTTCAGCCGGAGGGCTGCGATCAGTTCCGCCGCAGCATTGTCTGGAACCGGTTGGAGGGCCGCCTGCGGGCCGTTTGCGGGGATTTGAGGAGCTGGCGGCCACCTGCTGGAGAGCCGCTTTATGATATGGTCTGCTGTAACCCGCCCTACTATCCGGTGGACGCAGGCGCTTTGAGTGCACATAAGGCCAGACGCACGGCGCGCCAGGAGGAGCAGTGCTCGCTGTCGGATGTGGTGCGGGCAGGGGCCCGGCTGACGCGCTTTGGCGGCCGCTTTTGCCTGTGCCATAAGCCGGAGCGGCTGTGCAGCGTGCTGTGTGAGATGCGCGCACAGGGGCTGGAGCCGAAAAAACTGCGGTTTGTGGCTCTTCGGGCGCAGAGCGCGCCATGGCTGTTTCTGCTGGAAGGGCGCAGGGGCGGGAAGCCGGGGCTGCGCGTAGAGCCGCTGCTCGTGATGGAGGATGCCTCGGGTGCGGATTCACCTGAGCTGCGTGCGATTTACGGGATGGGGGAAGAAGATTGAGCGGAACCTTATATTTGGTCGGCACACCGATTGGCAACTTGGGGGATCTTTCCCCCCGCGCGGTGGAAACGCTGTCCGCCGTGGATTTTATTGCAGCGGAGGATACGCGGGTCACGCTGAAGCTGCTCAATCATTTTGGGATCAAAAAGCCGATGGTGAGCTATTTTGAACATAACCGGCGCGAGCGGGGGGAGCAGATAGCCGCCCGGCTGCTTGCAGGGGAGAATTGCGCTCTGGTGACGGATGCGGGTATGCCCGCAGTATCTGACCCGGGGGAGGATCTTGTAGCGCTCTGCCATGGGCGTGGAATCCCTGTGCACGCTGTGCCTGGACCGGCGGCCTTTGTGACGGCGCTTGCCCTCTCCGGTATGCCGGCGGGGCGGTTTACCTTTGAAGGCTTTCTGAGCGTGAACAAGCGCAGCAGGAGGGAACATCTGGCTTCCCTCGCCAGGGAGCGGCGTACCATGCTGTTTTATGAAGCGCCGCATAAGCTGCCTGCCACGCTTCGGGATCTCAACGAAGCGTTGGGCGACCGGCGGCTTGCCATCGTGCGGGAGATTACCAAGGTGCATGAAGAAGTAATCCATACCTCGCTTGCGCAGGCTGCACAGGACTATGCGGACAGCGGCCTACGAGGCGAGCTTGTGCTCGTGGTTGAGGGTGCGGAAGAAACGGCGGGCGTGATAGCGACGCTGGAGGAGGCGACCGCATTGGCGCACGATTACCAGCGGGAAGGCTGCTCGCCCAGCGAAGCGGCCCGCCGGGCAGCCGGAGAGACCGGCCTGAAAAAGGGCGATATTTATAAGGCTTTATTGGCACAGCCGGAAGAAATGCCGGATGGCGCGCTGTGAGAAAGGAGCGGTTTTGAAATGCAGGTGTTTACGGAGTATTGGTACCTTTGGCTGTTGCTTGCCGCTTTGGGAATCGCAGCTTTTTTTGCGTGGGGAAAGGCTTCTGCGGCAGCGCGGCGGCGCGGTGAGAAGCGTGCCGAGATCGAGGCGAAGCTGCGTTATGAGGCGAAGCTCCGGCAGGAATCCCCGCAGCTAACGCCGGAGCGGATTGCGCAGGCGCCGCAGGACACGTTGCTGGATGGCGTCGTGCTCCTGATGCAGCAGCGGCTGGAAAAATTGCCGGATATGACGCAGGCCTTCCGGCTGTGCACCGCCCCGGAGCAGGAGATGTATGCGCTTTATTACCTGTGCGAGGATGGAGCGCAAAAGCTAAGCAATTTTTACCGGATCAACGGCGAACCCCTGCTCTCGCTCGCACCGCAGGCGCTTGTGCACATAGGCGCGCAGGAAGAAGCGCGCATTGCAGCGGAGGAATATGAAATGTTTGACGAAGGGAACGAAACGGTTTCTCTCGATAGGGAGCGGCTGGCACAGCTTGACGAAGCGTTCCGCTCGTTTTTTCGCGTAAGCCGTGTCAAGCTGCTTGCCGCAGAGTACATTCGCGCGAATGCGCAGGATTTTTTACGGGAATAGAATGGAATGAACCAGGAAAATGCATGCTTTTTGTGCGGCTTCCACGCATAAAGTGGTTGACAGCCTCCCAGGAGTATTGTATAATGACAAAGTATCCGCACAGATACACAACCCCTGCGTTTTGCCGGAGGGAGGGAATTATAGATGAGCCAGGTCAAAGTAAAAGAAAATGAATCTTTAGACAGCGCCCTGAGGCGGTTTAAGCGCCAGACTTCACGGGATGGGGTAATCCAGGAGGTCCGCAAAAGGGAGCATTATGAGAAGCCCAGCGTAAAGAGAAAGAAAAAGTCCGAGGCTGCTCGTAAGCGCAAGTATAGGTGATTTGTTTTTTCTAAAAGCGGGCGCATAGCCCGCTTTTTCATTTTTATGTGTGAAGAAAAGAGGCGGTTTGCCAGCTGAAAAACAGCGGGAAAGGATGGCGCAGTGCTTGTATGCAGAATTGTGCGGCACACGCCTCCATTTCCCCGAAAAGGAGAAGTAAGCTTAGATGAAAAATGGTTTAATGCCGCGCTACCGCGTGCGCCGTATCACGGATATCCGCCCGGAGGAGCTGCAAAAGCTCGGCATTCGCGGGCTCGCGCTCGATATTGACAACACCATTGCCTATGACAGTGTGAATACCTTTATCGAGGGCGTGCCGGAATGGCTGCAGGAAATGCGTAAGAGCGGGATGAAAATGATCATTGTTTCGAATGCGCTGCCCTCCCGCGCGCGCAGGATTTCTCAGTTGGCGGGGGTGCCTGCGCTGGGGATGTCGGTCAAGCCCATGCCGTTTGGATTCTGGCGGGCGGCAAAGCGAATGGGAATCCGCGTGTCGGAGATGGCTGTGGTGGGCGACCAGCTGTTAACGGATATCCGGGGCGGCAACCTGTGCGGAGCTGTGACGATTTTTGTCGATCCTGCCCGCAAGGAGGAGCGCAACGTAAAAATTTTTGAAAGCCGGCGCCGCCGTGAAAAGCCGGTGCTGGAGGCCTTCGACCGACTGCATCCCATGGGCTTTTACGACCTGGGAGATTCGGTTTAATATGGGCGTGGCCTTTTTGGAAAGGATGGATTACAGGTGAAGCTGCGTGTGATCAACGGCCCGAATTTGAATATGACCGGGCTGCGGGAGCCGGCCGTGTATGGCCGTGAGACGCTGGAGGATATCAACGGCTGGCTGTTAAAATTTGCAGAGGAAAAAGGGATTTTTCTGGACTTTTTTCAATCCAACAGCGAGGGCGCACTGATCGGCGCCGTGCATGGCGTGTTGCTGGAAGGCTTTGACGGCTGCGTAATCAACGCAGGCGCCTATACGCACTACAGCTATGCCCTGCGGGATGCGATTGCCTCCACAGGCAAGCCTTTTGTAGAGGTGCATCTCTCCAACATCCATGCGCGGGAATCGTTTCGCCACACATCGGTCATCGCGCCGGTATGCGTCGGGCAGATCGCGGGCCTTGGCAAGCTCGGCTACCGGCTGGCGGTTGAGGCGCTGGCCGCATATGATAAATGAGGGCTGATAAATCCCTGCCGGGCGGCCGCAACGTCCCTGCGGCACGCCGGCTTGGATTTAGGAGGCTCCTGCGATAAGGAGATGGCTTTTTATGAAGGATCGGCTTGAGGCGTTGGCCGCCCTGCTGCCCCCGCAGGCGCAGGCTGCACTCATCGTCAGCGAGGAGAACCGGCGGTATTTCACTGGCTTTCCCTCCTCGGCAGGCGTTTTGCTCGTGGC
>USBP01000200.1 GCA_900552985.1 uncultured Oscillospiraceae bacterium | reverse complement strand
GCTGGTCAAATCCTACACGACCGGGCTTTCACCGGCCGTGATGGAATACATATTGGGCGCGGTGGTGCGGCCGCGCTTTGGCGGGGAAGTCTCCTCGAGCGAGATCGGCCTGCCGGTATCCGCCACGCATATGGCGCTGCCCTGCGGCGCAACCGCGATCTGGGAGAACAGAAAATAGAGTTCAAACAAATAGCTTTCAGACGAAGCATCCGGCAGCTGCGAGGCCCGTTTCTACCGGATTTAACGGTCTGTCAGTTTTTGATATCCCTAAATCAAAGGACGAAACGCATGGAAAAGATCATTGAATTTCAAAATGTGAGCTTCCGCTATGAGAGCGATACGGATACCCCGCTGCCTCCGGTGATTGAGGGCCTTAATTTTACCGTGCACAGGGGCGAGTTTGTCGCCGTGCTTGGGCACAATGGCTCCGGCAAATCGACGCTGGCCAAGCTCTGCAATGCGATCCTGCTCCCGGAGGAGGGGCGCGTGCTGGTGAGCGGAATGGATACGGCGGAGGAGAGCCTGAAATACGATATCCGCCAAACGGTAGGCATGGTTTTTCAAAACCCGGATAATCAGATTGTCGCCACGATTGTCGAGGAGGATGTGGCCTTTGGCCCGGAGAATCTCGGCGTTGAGCCGCAGGAGATCCGCCGCAGGGTGGACGATGCGCTTCGAGCTGTGGAAATGTATGATTTCCGTGAGAAGGAGCCGCACCGCCTTTCCGGCGGCCAGAAGCAGCGCGTTGCCATCGCAGGCGTTATTGCGATGCGGCCGGATTGCATTGTTCTGGATGAGCCCACCGCCATGCTTGACCCACGCGGGCGCGCGGAGGTCATCAAGACGATCCGCCGTTTAAACCGGGAGCAGGGCATCACCATTGTGCTGATTACGCATTTTATGGATGAGGCAGTGCGGGCGGGCCGCGTTGTGGTGATGGATGATGGGAAAATTCTGATGGATGGCACGCCGCACGAGGTCTTTTCGCGTGTGGCAGAGCTTAAGCGGGTAGGTCTGGGTGTGCCGCAGGCGGCTGAGCTGGCGGATGCGCTCAACCGGGAGGGCTGGGGCCTGCCGGAGGATATTTTGACGGTGGAGGAGTGCGTGGATGCGCTCGCCGCCGCTTTGAAGCAGGAGCGTTAGGAACTGGCACTTCAACGTTGGGCGAGGGAGCCGAAGCAACGGCGCTCCAGTGCAAGGGGAAGCAGCCTTGCCGAGGATCTGCTGTTTGAAATCTGAGGTCTGTTATGGGGGGATCATTCATTGTCCGTTGTGTTAGAGGCAAAAAACGTAACATACCGCTATGGGGAGGGAACCCCTTTTGAAACGGCGGCCGTAGAGGATGTCTCCTTTGCTGTGGAGCAGGGGGAGCTTGTCGGGGTCATCGGGCATACCGGTTCCGGCAAATCCACGCTGATTCAGCATTTTAACGGCCTTCTAAGGCCCACCTCCGGCACGGTTTTGCTGGATGGAGAGGATATCTGGGCGGATCAGGCCAAGCTCAGGAGCGTACGTTTTCGCGTGGGGCTCTGCTTCCAATATCCGGAATATCAGCTTTTTGAATCCACGGTTTATGCAGATATGGCGTTTGGCCCCAAAAACATGGGCCTGGACGAGGCAGAAATCGACCGTCGTGTCCGTCGCGCCGCGCAATTTGTCGGCCTGAAGGAGAGTTATTTTGAAAAATCGCCGTTTGATCTTTCTGGAGGCGAAAAACGACGTGCCGCTATCGCCGGAGTGATGGCGATGGAGCCGGAGGTGCTGATTCTGGACGAGCCTACAGCCGGCCTTGACCCGCGTGGGCGCGATACGATCCTCGGCCTGATCCGCGAATATCAGCGGGAAACGGGCAGCACGATTCTGCTCGTCTCGCACAGCATGGAGGATGTGGCAAAGCTTGCGACAAAGGTGCTCGTCATGAACCGGGCGCATCTCGCCATGTACGGCCCGGTGCCCGACGTGTATTCGCGCGGGGAGGAGCTTGTTGGGATGGGGCTTAACGTCCCGCAGGTAACCCGTATTTTTATGGAGCTGAAAAAGCGCGGCTACGCTGTGAGCGATCAGGTGTATACTGTCGCGCAGGGGCGGGAAGAGCTCATGCGCCTCAGGAGCGGAGAGGGGGTGCAGGGATGCTGAGCAATATCACCATCGGGCAGTATTACCCTGCAAAATCGGTGCTGCACCGGCTGGATGCGCGCATGAAGGTCGTCCTAACCGCTGTTTTTATCGTGCTGATTTTTTTGGCAAACCGTGTTGCCTCCATGGCGCTGGTGCTGGCGTTTTTGGGCGTGACGATCGCCCTCTCCCGCGTGCCGCTGAAGATGATTCTGCGGGGCCTGAAGGCGGTGGTTATCATCGTCCTGCTCACTGCATTGCTCAATCTGTTTTACGTCCGTGAGGGGCGCACGCTTGTCGATGTCTGGATCATCCACATTACCACACAGGGCGTTTATACTGCCGTATTTATGGCTGTGCGCATCATGGCGCTCATCGTCAGCAGCTCTCTGCTGACCTATACCACCACGCCAACCAACCTGACGGATGGGCTTGAGCGTCTGCTCTCGCCGCTGCGGCATCTGCGCGTGCCTGTACATGATATCGCCATGATGATGACTATAGCGCTGCGCTTTATCCCTTTGCTGATCGATGAGGTTGGCCGCATTATGAACGCGCAGAAGGCGCGCGGTGCGGATTTGGAGACAGGCAATCTGTTTCAGCGTGCGAAAGCGCTGGTGCCCATTTTTATCCCCCTGTTTATTTCTGCTTTTCGCCGGGCATATGAGCTGGCCTTTGCCATGGACTGCCGTTGTTATCGCGGCGGGGAGGGGCGTACCCGTATGAAGCAGATGAAGTTGGCGTTTCGGGATATCGCCGCCTTGTTGATCATGGCGGTGGTGCTGGCCGGCGTGCTTGTAATCAACCATTTTCTGCCGCCGGTAGTATGAGAGCAGAGAGCAGGCGTAATCCGATATGGTTTGCAGACGGGGAGGGGTTTCATGCGCAATCTTCTGCTTACTCTGCGCTTTGATGGGCAGGCCTATCACGGCTGGCAGGTGCAGCCCAATGGCGTGACCGTGCAGCAGTGCATACAGGATGCGGTAGAGGCTGTAACGGGCGTTCGTTCGCCTGTAACAGGCTGCAGCCGAACAGACGCGGGCGTTCATGCGCTGATGTATTGCTGCAATTTCCGCACGGCGCATTGCATCCCCTGCGAGAGGCTGATCCCCGCCCTGAACGCCCATCTCCCGCACGATATCGCCGTTTATGAATGCCGGGAGGTAGCTCCGGCGTTTCATGCGCGTTATGATTGCTCCGGTAAGGAGTATGTTTATCGTATTTGGAACAGCCGCGTGCGCAACCCCTTTTTGGAGGGGCGTGCGCTGCATTATCCCTGGCCATTGGATGCGGCGTATCTGGACCGCCAGGCACAATGCTTTGTAGGCCTTCATGATTTTTCGGCCTTTTGTGCTGCGGGGGGCAGTGTGGAGGATAAAGTCCGCACCGTGCGCGCGGCCCAGGTGACGCGTCGGGGTGACGATGTTTTCTTTGCCGTAGAGGCGGACGGCTTTTTGTATCACATGGTGCGCATTATGGTGGGCACGCTTCTGGCCTGCGCAGAGGGCAAGCTGGCGGATGGGGTGATCGCGACTGTCTTGGCTGAGCTCGACCGCTCACGGGCCGGGGCGACGGCGCAGGCGCAGGGGTTATATCTGAACCGCGTATTTTATCCGGGGGAAGCGGCTGCTTCCCAGTCGGGAAATGAGGCTTTTTGAAATGGGGGGCTCCGGTGTGAAAAAACAAAAGGCGGCGGATACGCCTGCCCGGCGGCTGCAAGGCCGGCGCAGAAAGCAGCTAGTCCCCCCGT
>USBP01000199.1 GCA_900552985.1 uncultured Oscillospiraceae bacterium | reverse complement strand
AACCCGACGACGACATCCGGCTGAAACTCCAGCAGGATTTTTTTTGCCTGCGAGGAAGCCTTCCAAAGCTTTGAGACCGTTCCGATATTCCTCTTTATGTTTTCCAGCGTCAGCTTACGCTGAAAACCGGTGATATCGATCGTTTTAAAATCATATCCGGCGGCCGGGACGAGGCGCGATTCCATTTTTTCAGCCGTGCCGACAAACAGAATTTTCGCATCCGGATGATGTTCGCGCACAGTGCCTGCAACAGCAAGCGCAGGATTGATATGGCCGCCGGTACCGCCGGCGGCGAACAAAATCTTCATCAAAACTTTTCCCTTCCTTTCTCACTTTGAAGCCAGAGCATGCCAAGCGCAAAGCACCAATCAGGCACACCCCAAAATATGCGACAGATCTCCATAGCCGCTCGAAATTTTTACAGTGCCAGCATTATTTGGGTGGCACAGGCGGAGCGGCATCTATCGCTTCCGCACTCTGGAATACCGCGAAACAGACAGGACAATCCCCATCTCCACCAGCAGAATCAGCAGCGATGTGCCCCCATAGCTGAAAAACGGCAATGAAATGCCTGTGTTGGGCACCGTATCCGTCACCACGGCAATATTCAAAGCGACCTGCAGCCCAACCTGAAACACAAGCCCCAAAGCAAGCAACGCGCCAAAACGGTCGCGCGCCTTCATTGCGATAACGAAGCCGCGCCATATTAGCAGGCTGAACAGAATGATGATCGCTGTGGCGCCCACAAAGCCGAGCTCTTCGCACACGATGGAAAAGATGAAATCATTTTGCGGCTCAGAAACATAGAGATGCTTTTGCTTGGAATTGCCAAGCCCGGCGCCCAGAAAGCCGCCGGAGCCAATCGCATAGAGGGACTGGTTCGTCTGCCAGCGCGCACCAAAGGGGTCGGCATCCTCATTGCGCCACATTTCAATGCGTTCCGCTGCATAGGAGGGCAGCTGATCCGGGAAGATGAGGAAGAAAATGACCACAGCAGCCACCGCGATGAGGCCAAGGACAAACCAGCGCGCCTTTACCTCGCCGAAAAACATCATCGCAACGCCGATGGCAAACATCAGAATGGTACCGGACAAATGATTCTCCAAAAAGACAAGCCCGCACATCAGGCAGATCACAGCGGCATAAAACAGCATATATGCCGTGGAGGAAGAAAGTTTGCTCAGCTCCACCTTCCCATGGGTTCTGCGGCGCAGCCAGGTGGTAACTCCGCCCTGCAGCGGCGCCTTGCCAGTGATTTGAAGATGGTGCTTTTCCATGCTCCAGGCGCAAAAGAGCACCAGCGCTACCTTGGCAATTTCAGAGGGCTGGAAGGTCTGGCCGCCGGGCAGAGGGATCCAGCGCTTGAAATCGCCCATATCCGTATGATAAAAAAGCACCAGCACCAGCAGCCCGACAGATACAACAATCCCGGGAATCGCCAAAAATTTATACCACTCATAGTTAATTTTTGAAACCAGAAACATCAAAGTAACGCCAACAATCGCAAAAAGCAACTGCCGCTTAAAGTAGTAGTCACTGTCACCATTATTATAATAAGCATACGTGGAGCTGGCAGAAAGCAGCATCACCAAGCCGGTCGTTAAAAGCGCCAATGTAAAAGCCATAAACTGCACGTCAAACGCATCGCGCGACATCAGCCCCCGTAAGAAGGAGCGCCCCTTCTTCCCCTCAGGCTGTGCCCTGTTCCGGCTGCGCACCATATTCGCATTGGCCGACATAGTTCATTCCTCCCTGTGATTCGCTAACCGCCGTCCCTTTCCGGCGTATGGCCGTCACCCAAAATACATCAGCAAAACGCCCAAAGCTCCGCCCAGAATCGTAATCCCACTGAAGACAAAGACGATCTTTGTCTCCTTCCAGCCGGACATTTCCAGGCCGTGATGAATCGGCGTCATTTTAAAAATCCGTTTGCCTGTCCCCGTTTTATGCTTGGTGATTTTAAAGTACGCACGCTGGATCACCACAGAACCGCCCTCGATTACATATATAATGCCCACCGGCACCAAAATAATCGGGCAATTCAGCGAGTAGGCAAGCGCCACCACCATGCCGCCCAGGAACATGGAGCCCGTATCCCCCATCATCACCTTGCCCGGATACCAGTTCCAAATCAAATAGCCGCCGCACGCTCCCGCAAGAGCCACGCCCATAATGCTCACGCCCATCATCTGCCGCAGGATCCCCATAATGGTGAAGGACAGTGCCGCCAGCATCGTCACGCTCCCGCAAAGGCCGTCGATGCCGTCGGTAAAATTGACGGCATTGGTCGCCGCATAAATCACGATAATGCCAAACGCATAATACACCACTGGATGCAGCGGGATATCACCCAGAAACGGAATATAGGTATGGGTGCCCTCCGCAATATGCAGGGAAGCGAGGTAAGCCACCGCAACCAGCAGCTGCATTACAGTCTTTTGCTTTTCCGTCAGCCCGAGGTTTCGCTTTTTAACCACCTTAATATAATCATCCGCAAAGCCGATCGCCGCAAAGCCAATTGCCATGAGCAGCCCGCCCCAAAGCTTGGTGTGCGCGTTCATCCCGCTCAGGTCCGCGCCCTGCACCAGATTCCCGCCCAGAAAATAATCCGTCAGCGCTACCACCAGCAGCGCCACAATGGTAGCGGCAATAAACATGATTCCGCCCATGGTTGGCGTGCCCTGCTTTTTTTTATGCCAGCTTGGGCCGATATCCAGAATCGTTTGCCCGAATTTCAGCTTGTGCAGCCATGGCACCAGCACAATCCCCAGCAGTGCCGAAACCGCAAAGCCGATCACCGCGCACAGAATGATCGCAACTGTTGTGTTCATTTTGTGTTCCACCCCTCGTAAATTGCAGCGATAATTTTTTCCAGATGCATACCGCGGCTCGCTTTAAACAACACGGCGTCGCCTTCCCGCAGCGTTTGCAAAAGCCGCTGTGTGAGCGCTTCGGCATCCGTTTCATGCCAGCATGCGTCAAGGCCCGCCTTCTTTGCCTCCCGCGCCATATCTGCTGATGCGGGGCCATAAGCAAACAGCATATCCACGCCCTGCTGCGCGGCAAAATCTCCGATTTGCGCATGTGCCTGCCCGGTGAGCGGGCCGAGCTCCAGCATATCGCCCAGCACGGCAATTGACCGCTTCGCATCCAGCAGCCGAAGCGCCTGGATCGCAGCGCGCATAGAATCCGGGCTCGCGTTATAACAGTCCTCCAGAACCGTCACACCGTTAATCTGTTTCACACGTTGGCGCATTCCCGCCGGCTCATACTCGCCCAGTGCCTGCGCCGCAGCCTGCGGTGCAACGCCCAGAATCAGGCCGGCCGTAAAGGCGGCCAGCGCGTCATAAACAAAATGCAGGCCAACCACCGGCATGTGGACGCGGGCGCTGCCATAGCCATAGGAAATGGTAAAGGCCAGTTCCCGATCCGTCTGCATGATTTCCTGTGCGCGGATTCGGCAATGCGCCTGCTCAATGCCATAATAGAAAACCGGATGGTTTTCTATTTTTACGCCCGCAAGCAAGGGATCATCCCCATTCAAGATCAGCGGCGCATACTCCTCCATCCCATCCAGCAATTCCAGCTTTGCCTTGAGGATATTCTCCTGTGAGCCGAGCTGCTCCATGTGGGAAACCCCTATGTTGGTAATGATCCCTACCGTAGGCGAGGCCGCCCGCGCCATGCGGGAAATCTCGCCAAATCCGCTCATCCCCATCTCAAACACCGCCGCGCCAAAGCTCAGATCCAGGCCGAAGGCTGTCATCGGCATGCCGATTTCATTGTTAAGGTTCCCCTCGTTTTTTAAGGTATGATAACGCTTGGAAAGGACGGCGGCGGTCATCTCCTTTGTCGTCGTTTTGCCGACGCTCGCCGTCAGCTC
>USBP01000198.1 GCA_900552985.1 uncultured Oscillospiraceae bacterium | reverse complement strand
TTTGCACTCCCGCCTGCCTTTTTTTTCACCGCAGAGGGCTTTTTTGTGGTTTGACTGGCCATGGTTTTGCACATTCCTTTCGGGGTTCTCCCCGTTATTCAAGCAACCTCTCCCGCACGTTGTTGCAGCGGCACAGGATCAGACAATTCCCGCGTATTCCAGCGCGCTGAAAATCACTACCGCCGCGCCGAGCACCAGGCAATAATAGCCGAAGAATTTAAATTTATCCTTTTTCACAAGCCACTCAAGCACCTTGATCGCCGCCACGCCGACAACCGCTGCGACCGCAACGCCAAGGATCACGTAGCCCCATTCGATTGGCTCCTGAGCGGCAACAGCGTCCTTCAGCTCCATCAGGTTGGCGGCCAGGATAGCCGGAATGCCAAGGATAAAGGAGTATTGAACCATATAATCCCGATTGACGCCGCACATCATACCGGTGGAAATCGTAGAACCGGACCGGGAAACGCCCGGCAGGCTTGCAGCCAGCATCTGCGCAAGGCCGATGGCAACGGCGTCCCGGCCCTCCACCTGTGCATGCGTCCTGCCGCGCCGGTACCTCCAGGTGCCGAACAGCAGCAGGAAAGCCGTCAGAAGAAAGCAAAAGCCCTCCACCATGATATCCTGATCCTCTGCAAGCGCTCCCACAGCGTCCATCAGGCTCCGTCCACCCCCGACTGGCAAAAGGAGAAGGAGCAGCGGCACGCAGGAAATCACAAACATCACAAACATATGCTGTGTAGAATCCATATTCTTCCACTTAAATTTCCCCGTAAAGATATCACGAAGCAGGGAAAAGAATGCCACGACCAGCTTCCAGATCGTTTTATAATACACCAGAAAAACGGCAAGCAGCGTGCCCAGATGGAGCATGACCGAAAAGAACAGGGAGCCCTCCCCGCTAATATGTAGAAAATGCTGCGCGAGCGACAGATGCCCGCTGCTGGAAATCGGCAGGAACTCCGTGACGCCCTGCACAATGCCAAGGATGATCGCCTTGAGAACTGTCATCTGAACGGTACCTCCAAATTGCATGATAAATATATAAATGTATGATTCCCTCGCCGGAATCCGGCGAGGGCTGTGCGCTCAATGCCGCACGTTCGTGCGGTAAATCCGCCCCGGCGCCAGGGCGGGGTTTAAGAAATCGAAGGGATTGGTGGAGATCAGGCTCTGAATCACCGGACCGTCCGGACCCGGCAGGCACTCTACGCCGCCGCACCCGCGCGGATAAAACGCCGGGCGTTCAACAGACTCGGGCGGGAATATATCAGATTGTGAAATAATCGTATGAAGCATTTTACTCGCCGCCCTTCCCCTGCTCCTGCTCAATCAGGCCGTAAAGGCAATCCATCGCATCCGACAGGCCGCCGAGGGAATCGATCAGCCCCTCCTTGACGGCGTCCTCTCCGTTGAGCACCGTGCCAACGTCCATCATCAGCTCCCCTGTCTCCATCATCAGGCGGCGGAACTCCTCTGAGGTGATGTTGGAATTTTCACAGACAAAGCGGACGATCCGCTCCTGCATCTTATCAAAATAGGAGAGTGTCTGCGGCACGCCGATGACAAGGCCGTTCATCCGCACGGGATGAATCGTCATGGTGGCCGACGGCACAATGAACGACCGCTTTGCAGACACCGCCAGCGGTACGCCGATGGAATGGCCGCCGCCGAGCACAAGCGACACCGTCGGCTTTTTCATCCCGGCGATGAGCTCCGCAATGGCGAGCCCCGCCTCAATGTCGCCGCCGACCGTATTGAGGATGATGAGCAGGCCTTCGATCTCCCGGCTCTCCTCAATGGCGACGAGCTGCGGGATGACATGCTCATACTTCGTCGTTTTGTTCTGAGGCGGCAGGATATAATGCCCCTCGATCTGGCCGATGATGGTCAGGCAATGCACAAAATGGCCGTTTTTATCCACCGTGATAGAGCCGGTCTCAATGATCTGGCGGATATCGTCCTGCACCTGGCCGCTGTTGTCAGAGCCGCCGCTTGTGTTTTCCTGCTCGCTATCCGGGGCGGAGAGCGGCGGCTGCTCTGTGGTAAAGGCCGTGGCCAGCTTTGCTTGCTTCATGGTGAAAGCTCCCTTCCGTTGCTAAAATCGTTGCTATTTTGCCCGAAAACAGAAGGGTTATCACAAAAAGCGGCCCGCCCGGCGAAAAAGCCTGACGGTTTATTATACCAGCTTTTCAATGGAAGGGCAACCGCAGAAAATCCACGAAAAAACGCGGCATTTTCAAATTTTGCTTTACAAAAAAGAAAAAATATGCTTTACTGTAGCCAAAACACCCGCCCCCGAGGCCAGAGCGCCTCTGGCATAGAAACCGGTTGGGGCACCCTGGCAAGGCGGCTCAAACCACTGCTCTCCCCTCCCCGCGCTGCAAGCCTTCCTTATCAGAGTGTCTGCAATCTTATTATTGCATTATAGAACATTCAAAAGAGGCGCAATTTATGAAACGAAAGACAAAGCATCGCTTGCTTCTCGCAGCAATCCTCCTGCTCTGCCTGCTGCTCGCCGGGCTGGCCGCCTGGGCCGTGTCAGAATATCGCAGCGCGCCGCGCACCTCGCAGGAGATCTATGCCTCAAACTGGGGGCTCAGCATCCCGAGCGGCTGCGAGGAGCTCTATCAAAAGAAGGATCCCGTCAGCTTCCACGGGGATGGCCGCCAGTTCACCGTTTACAGCGTGCCTGACCTCCAATCCGATTTTTTCAGCGGCTTCTCCAGCGAGCGAAACAGCGAGCTGGAGGCAGCGGTGCAATCGCTGCTCACGGGGCTGGAGGTGCCGGAGGACAAATGGCCGGATGTGAGCCAATGCCAGTGGAAGGCCTTGCAGAAATACTATAACCGCCTATATCTGCTCCTCGATGAAGAACGCGCGGAGCTCTATTTGATAGAGAGATTAGCATGAGCAAAATCCCTTTTCCGCAGGCAAAGCGGGAAGGGATTTTGCTCTTATCCCAGCAAAGCATATTGATTGAACAATAATTCGATAAAGCACTTGACGGTGCTGCAATTCACCTGTTAAAATATGAACATCCTATGAACAACCAATTCGCCTGGAGGGATTGCAGCATGAAAAAAATTTGGAAACGGACACTCTGCTTCGTGCTGGTGCTTGCATTGCTCGCCGGCATGAGCGTTTGCTTTGCCGGGAACGATGGCAAACAGTATCACAATTACGGCACCTATGTTTTGCTGGGCGACAGCATCGCGGCCGGGTATAACGACGTTGAGCCGGTGGATTGCGAATTCACCAGGGTTGAGGGCTCCTACAGCGCCATCGTCGCCGACACGATCGGGGCGGAGCTGATCCCCATGGCCTGCCCCGGCTTCCGCACCATTGACATGCGCTACATCTTTGAGGATGACTATGTGCCCGATCAATACCTCTTCCACGATGTTGCGGATAAGGCTGCGATGGAGGCGCGGGTTCCGCAAATCCGCCAGGCTGTCGCCGACGCGGGCCTGATCACGTTGGGCGTGGGCGGGAACGATGTGGGCAGCTATCTCGCCTGGGTGGTGACCGACGCCATGGCCAAGGGCGGTATGTTTGATGATTTCGTTACGGCAGCGAAAGAGTTGCTCGCCCGTGCCGGCGTGGAGGATGATAACCTGACTGCGCTGCTGGATCTCGCCGCTACAATGGGCGCGCTGCCCAATGTAATCCAGGCGCTCCCCTCCGCTATCTATGTGGCTGTCACCACCTATTTGAACAACTGGAATCACGTGATTGAGGATATTTATCGCCTCAACCCCGATGTGACGCTGCTGGTAACCGGGCTGTTCGACACAGGCTATAAAACAGAAGAGGATCTGACGGCGGAAAACGCTTCTTCGATTGACCACCAGGTTGCACAGCTCATCGTGGACATGATTAACGCGCCGATGAA
>USBP01000197.1 GCA_900552985.1 uncultured Oscillospiraceae bacterium | reverse complement strand
CGGAAGGCACGGGGGCGCAGGCGATCGGATACAAGGAATTAAAGCCTTATTTTGCCGGGGAGCTGACGCTCGAGCAGGCGCTGGATAACCTCAGGCGCGCCACCCGGCGGTATGCCAAGCGGCAACTGACGTGGTTTCGCCGCAACAAGCAGATTCATTGGATATTCTGGGAGGATTATGAAACGCCCTCCGCCCTGTTCGGAGAGGCTTGCCGCCTTGTGCGGGAATCGGATTGGGGGCAGAAGCAAGGATGATACATCTCAAAAAGCTGATGGCTCCGGAGCAGAAAGCGAAGCTCGTCAGGCAGGGGAAAAAGCTGCTTGTCATTCTCGGCGTGGTGCTTGCGGCGTTTTATTTCTGCTATCAATTTTATCAGTGGCGCTTCCCCAGAGTGAAAACAGAGGTGGCGCTGGAGCAGAGCGTTTATGATGCGGTGGATGCGCAGATCTTTGTGGTGCGCGACGAGCATCTGCTCTCCAACACAGCCTCCGGCAAGGTGATCCCCCTTGTGGAGGACGGTATGCGCGTAGCCAAGGGGGATGTGGTGGCGATGGTGTTCCCTGACGATGCGGATGCCGCCAACTACCTGCGCGCTCAGGAGCTGAGGGAGCAGATTAGCCATTATGAGCAGCTTGCCAAGCAGTATTCTACGGTGGCGGATGTCAACGCCCTCAACGAGGAGGCTTTTTCCCTTCTTCTCGACAGCCTGGACGCCGCCGGCAGTAGATCCTTTCAGGCGTTCGGTGAGAGCATGGACGAGCTGGGCAATACGCTGATACGGCGTCAGCTGGCCATGGGAGAGCAGGTGGATTTCACTTCCAAAATTTCTGCGCTCAAGGCAGAGCTGGAAAGTATTCAGGTGAGCAGCGATGCTTATACCACGATTACGGCGGAGCGCTCCGGCTACTATATCAGCAGTTCGGATGGGCTGGAGAGCGCAATCCCCTATGGGTCAGCTGCCGATGTTACGCTGGAGACGCTGCAAAAAGCGCTTGAGGCTCAGGCTGCGCCGGATCCCGGGAGCGTGGGCAAAACAGTGGATCAGTTTGACTGGTATCTGCTTTGTGCCATTGAAACAGATCGTTCCCTCCCCTTTGAAAGCGGAAACAGCGTCACCGTCCGAATGCCTTTCAGCGGCGCGGATTCCTTCACAGCCGAGGTGGTGCGTATTGAGCCGGGGGAGGATGGGGTGAGCCTGGCTGTGCTGAAATGCAGCCTGATGAATGAAAGCCTTGCCAACCTTCGTCAGGAGACGGCACAGATTGTGACCAGAATCACTGCCTATTACGCGCCGCCGCCGGATGAGGAGGGCGAGGAGCGGGACACTCCTACCGCGCACACGGTGGATAAGGGCGTCCGTGTCAGCAGCAGCGCGGTGCGTGTAAAAGACGGCGAGAAGGGCGTTTATGTCCTGCGTGGCAATGTGGCGCGCTGGCGCCATCTGAATGTGGTCTATTCGGATCAGACCTATGTGATCTCCGCCACCACTGACCGCAACGGGGAGACAATCGTGGATAATCCGGACATCTATCTCAAGCAATATGATGAAGTCATTTTAGAAGGGAAGGATTTATATGATGGAAAAATTATCGGATGATCCCCGCTTTGAGCAGATATCAGAGAACTACCGGCGTATCCAGGAGAATATCGCCGCGGCGGCGGAAAAAAGCGGCCGCAAAGCTTCTGACATCCGTTTTATGGCGGTGACGAAAACCGTCGAGCCGGTTTATATCAACCACGCGCTTTCCCTGGGAATTGATCTCATTGGGGAGAATAAGGTGCAGGAGTTTTTGGGAAAACGGGAATATCTGCATTTGGAAGGCTGTGAAAAGCATCTGATCGGCCACCTGCAAACCAACAAAGTCCGCCAGATCATTGGCGAAGTCGATATGATTGAATCGGTGGACAGCGTGCGCCTTGCGCAGGAGATCAGCCGCCAGGCGGTTCGGCGCGGGCTGGAGGCGCAGGTCCTGCTGGAAGTCAATATCGGCGGCGAGGAAAGCAAAAGTGGAATGGAGCCTGAGGCGATGGAGGAGACTGCCTGTCAAATTGCTGCGCTGCCGGGAGTCCAGGTGCGCGGCCTGATGGCAATCCCGCCAATCTGTGAGAAAGATTCGGTTTTACGCGGATTTTTTGCCAATATGTATAGATTGTTTATTGACATGCAGGCCAAAAAAATAGATAATATCAATATGGACATTCTTTCGATGGGGATGTCAGGCGATTATGTCCAGGCCATTGAAGAAGGGGCCAATCTGGTCCGGATCGGTTCCGCGCTGTTCGGCGCGCGGGTCTATTAAAACAGGCAGGAGGTTTCTGAACATGAGCTTTATGGAAAAAATCAAGCAGATCGTCAATGTGGATGAGGACAACTACTATGATAACGACGCCGTAGGGGAAGACTACGAGGAATATGACGACTATGATACCGGGCGGGAAGAGGAAGAGGAGAAGCCGGAGCCGTCTGTGCGTGAAGCGCGCCCGCAGGAGAATGCGAATCGGGTCGTGCGCATCAGCAACGCCGCCGCGCAGCTTCAGGTTGTGCTCGTTAAGCCCGACCGCTATGAACAGGCTACGGTAACGGAGATTGCCGACCATGTCAATGATAAACGCACCGTTGTGCTGAATCTGGAGGCTGCTAATCGGGAGTCCTCCCGCCGCCTTCTTGATTTTCTCAGCGGCGTAGCTTATGCAAACGGCGGAGCCATTAGTCCGTTATCTAATAATACTTATATTATTGTGCCTTACAATGTGGAGTTTACCGGCGACCTTGCCGATGAGCTGGAGAGCAACGGCGTCTTTTTCTGAACCACGCCGTGCGAGGAATGAAAAAGAGGGGATGACATGCGATGCTAACACCGCAGCAGGTGAGGAACCATCGCTTCCAGCTTGGCTCTCGCGGAACCTACCGCGCGGAAGAGGTGGATGCGTTTCTGGAGGAGCTGGCGGCCTCTTATGAGGAGGCATGCACGCAAAACGAGGCGCTGCTGAAGAAGATCAGCCTTTTGGCAGACAAGGTGGAGGAATACCGCAGGGATGAGGATACGCTCCGCTCCGCCCTGTTAGTGGCGCAGCGCACGGCGGATCAGATGGTGCGTGAGGCGCAGGCACAGGCACAGGCCCGTTTAACCCAGGCTGAGGAGCAGGCAAAAGCACGCGAGGCAGAGGCCGCCGCGCGGGCACAGACACTCAACCAGGAGGCGGATGCACGCGTCAATGCACTGCTGGAAGACGCCTCCGCCAAGGCGGAACAGCTGGTTGGCGAGGCGCAGGCTAAGGCGGATCGTCTTGTCGGTGAAGCAGGCCGCCACGCGCAGGAGAATCTTGCGCAGCTCCGGGAGGCAACAGAGCGGGAGAGCCTGTTGCTGGAGCAGACGCGCAGCGCGGTCAATACTTTCCGGGCGGATTTAATCGCCATGTATAAAGAGCATATTGAGCTGATTAACCGCCTGCCCTCCCTGCCGGAAGAACCCTTGCAGGAGCCGGTGGACGGGAGCAAACCGGATAGGACGGAAGCCGTGCCGCAGGAGCAGGATGCCGCCTCCGAGGCGCTTCCGGCGGAGCCGGCTCAGGAGCCGTCCGCCGCGCCCGTTCAGGAGGAGGAGTCAGAGCCCGAGGCGTCTGAGGCAGCGCCTGCCGGGGAGCCGTTGGAGCCGGAAGCTGCGCCGGCGCAGGAGAGCCATTTCCGCACCATCTACAGCGCTGAGGATGAAGCACAGGCAGCGGAGCCGGAGGCTGTAGAGGATGAGGAGGCTCAGCTCACCATGGGCGAGGCGAGCGGTTTCCATCTGAATTTGGATGCGCTGGCCGACGAAGAGCCGGAGCCGGGCGCGATTCCGGGTGGAATCGGTAAGGATGGCGTGCCGACCTTTGAGGGCTTTTTCCATAAAAAGTCGGAAGAATAAGGGTGGCGCTGATGGATTCCTGCGCGCACGCTGCTG
>USBP01000196.1 GCA_900552985.1 uncultured Oscillospiraceae bacterium | reverse complement strand
CCTGCTCCAGCCGGAAGCCGTTCCACTCGTAGGGGGACGTGCCGGAGGAAGCGGCTGTGCCAAGCATGCCGGCCTGTTTCAGCGCCTCTTCACAGGCTTGCGCGTCTTCTCCGGTAAAAGCCTGCGTTATACGGGATTGGAGCGCAGCGAAATAGGCGTCGTCCTTCGCCGCCTCCAGGCGCGCATAGAGAAGCGAGCATGCATGAAGCGCAGCGGTTTCTCTGTCGATCGACAGGATCAGCAGATAGGTTTCCCCCTCGGTGGGGGAGAGAAAATAAGCATGCCCGATGAACGCTTCTTCCTCCTTTGCCAGCGCATCGGATGCCTGTAGCTGCTGCGCTCCGTCCAGCGCGTTATAGCGTTCCAGAAAGGTTTCCTCGGTCAGAGGGCTTGCGCCGGAACAGGCGCAGAGCAGGCAGCACAGTGCGGGCAGGCAAAGGATCACAGCAAAAAAATGTTTCATAGCTTTCGGTTGGCTCCTCTCATAGCGGATTGTATGCACCGGTGTACCAAGGGAAGCGGCGCTGCCCCGCAGCCCGGCCAGGCGCTGCGTTTTGCGGCTCTGCCTGAAGGGCCGGAGCGATTGACGGAGCTTTCAGTCAATGGCGGTTACCAAACTGAAAATCGCTGCTGCTCTCTGCGCATGGATGCCGGCTTGTCATAATATACAAAATAAGCAAATGTGCGATCTGTATTCCTCAATATATATGTAGAAAAACTTTTTTACAGTCGGATGGACTTGCTTTTTTTTTTCGATTGCCCTAGAATTTAAGTGTTCAGATTATACAGAATGGAGAGGACGGTATGAAGAGGACAGGCATGCCTCTGCTTATTTGCACCTCCTGCAAGGGGGTTGGCTGCGCCTGCGTACCGTCTGGCAGGCAAAAATGAACAATTCGGCTGGCTGTGGCGCTTTGCGCGGCAGCTATTTTATTTTTTGGAAATGAAGAAGGAGTGCTGAACAATTTATGAAGAAGGTTGCAGTTATCATGGGCAGCGACAGCGATCTGCCTATCGTCAGCGCGGCAATCAAAAAGCTGCGCTATTTCGGCGTGGAGGTAGAAACGCACGTGATGAGCGCGCACCGCACCCCGTCCGCTGCCGCTGATTTTGCCGCGAAGGCAAAAGAGAACGGCTTCGGCGTCATCATTGCGGCAGCCGGCAAGGCGGCGCATCTTGGCGGCGTGCTGGCGGCGCATACAACGCTGCCTGTCATCGGCATCCCGGTGAAATCCTCTACGCTCGACGGCCTTGACGCCCTGCTTGCCACCGTACAAATGCCCTCCGGCATCCCTGTAGCGACCGTTGCCATCGACGGTGCGGAGAATGCGGCCATTCTGGCCGTGCAGATGCTGGCCATCGCAGACGAGGGCCTTGCACAGAAGCTTGCCCAGATGAAGGAGGATATGGCGCAGAAGGTGCTGGAAAAGGATGCCGCCCTGCAGCTCAAGGCGGCCGCGCTTTGATCGCTTCATCCATTATTTACCCTATTAATCAGGAGGAACTGCAATGTTTGACAAGCCTCATGAGGAATGCGGTGTTTTTGGGATTTACAACAAAAACCATTTTAACGCCGTGCATTTGACGTATCTGGCGCTGTATGCCCTGCAGCACAGGGGCCAGATCAGCTGTGGAATCGCCATTAACCGCGGCGGCGTAGTCGATTACCACTGCGACCTTGGGATTGTGCCGGATGTTTTCGATGCGGATACGCTCCAGAAGCTCTCCAAGGATGGGGGAGGGGATATCTGCATCGGCCATGTGCGCTATTCGCCCGGCGGCATGTCGGAGCGTGCGAACTCTCAGCCCCTTGTGATGCGTTATGCCAAGGGGACGATTGCAATTGCAAACAATGGCAGCCTTGTGAATACGAACGAGCTGCGCGGGCCGCTGGAACGGCAGGGAGCGATTTTCCAAACGGATAGCGATGCGGAGATCATTGCGCTGATGATTGCGCGTGCCCGGCTGGAATCCGGGAGCGTTGAGCAGGCGATCAACCGGGCGATGTCACAGCTCAAAGGGGCCTATTCCTTTGTGCTGACATCCCCCCGCAAGATGATCGCAGTGCGCGACCCGCAGGGCTTCCGTCCCCTGTGCATCGGCAAGCTGGAGGATAGCTACATCTTTGCCTCCGAAACCTGCGCGCTCGACAGCCTCGGCGCGGAATTCGTCCGCGATATTGAACCGGGGGAGATCGTGATTGCGGATGAAAACGGCATTCACAGCATCCGCGACCACTGCGGTCAGAAGAGCTCGCTGTGCATTTTTGAGCATGTTTATTTTGCGCGGCCTGATTCCGTGATTGATAATGCGAGCGTGCATCTTGCACGCCAGCGCGCAGGCAAATATTTAGCGCGCGAATACCCCGTGGAGGCCGATCTTGTCGCAGGCGTGCCGGATTCCGGGTTGGACGCCGCCATCGGCTATGCGAATGAATCCGGTATCCCCTATGGTATGTGCTTCATTAAAAACCGCTATGTCGGCCGGACCTTCATTCAGGATTCACAGGAGCAGCGCGAGCGCAGCGTGCGCATTAAGCTCAACCCCCTGCGCGCGGCGGTTGATGGCAAGCGCGTGGTGCTGGTGGATGACTCGATTGTGCGCGGCACAACCAGCGCGCATATCATTGAGCTGCTGCGCAAGGCGGGCGCGAAAGAGGTGCATATGCGCATCTCTTCCCCTCCGTTTCTGCACCCCTGCTACTTCGGCACGGATATCAGCTCGCGGGAATATCTGATCGCCTGCCGGATGAGCATTGATGAGATCTGCAAGCAGATCGGCGCGGACTCCCTGGGGTATCTCAGCCTGGAGAGCCTGCACAAGATCGCCAGCAGCTCAACCTCCGGTTTCTGCGACGCGTGCTTTACCGGGAACTACCCGATCGATGTGCCGCAGGAACAGCCGGAGGATAAATTCAGCAAAAAGCTCGCTTCCCTTGCGAAGCAGCCAAAATAAAAACGACGCTTACGTAGCAGGACACGGCTCGTTTGTTGGGGAAAGGATGGGTTATCATGATGGATAGTTATTCCGACAGCTACCGCGAGGCGGGGGTGGATGTCACGGCCGGCTACAAGGCGGTGGAGCTGATGAAGCGGCATGTGGCGCGCACGCAAACGCCGGGCGTGCTTTCCGGCATCGGGGGATTTGGCGGCCTGTTCCAGCCCGATTTGACCGGGATGCGGGAACCGGTGCTCGTCTCCGGGACAGATGGCGTGGGTACCAAGCTGAAATTGGCCTTTATGATGGATAAGCACGATACGGTCGGCATCGACTGCGTCGCCATGTGCGCAAACGACGTGGCCTGTGCAGGCGCACAACCGCTGTTTTTCCTGGATTATGTAGCGGTGGGCAAAAATGTGCCGGAGCGCGTAGCGCAGATCGTCTCCGGCGTAGCGGAGGGCTGCGTGCAGGCGGGGTGCGCCCTGATCGGCGGTGAAACGGCGGAGATGCCCGGCTTTTATCCCAAGGAGGAGTATGATCTGGCAGGCTTCTGCGTAGGTCTGGCAGATAAGGCGAAGCTGCTCGACGGCTCTGCTGTAAAGGCGGGGGATGCGCTCGTCGGCGTGGCTTCCTCCGGCGTGCATTCCAACGGCTTCTCCCTGGTGCGCAAGGTATTCAATCTTACGCCGGAGCGGTTGGAGCTCTATATGTATGAATTCGGCAAAACGCTGGGCGAGGAGCTGCTTACACCCACACGCATCTATGTGAAGCCTTTGCTTGCGTTGATGCGGCAGGTCAACGTCCATGGCGTTTCCCACATCACGGGCGGCGGCTTCTATGAGAATATTCCGCGCATGCTGCCGGAGGGCCTGCGCGCTGTCATTGAGAAGGCAAAGGTGCCGGTGAGGCCCATCTTCAAGGTGATCCAGAGCGAGGGCATCTCTGAGCACGATATGTATAACACCTTCAATATGGGCATCGGCCTTTGCATTGCCGTCTCGGCGGAGCAGGCG
>USBP01000195.1 GCA_900552985.1 uncultured Oscillospiraceae bacterium | reverse complement strand
GCCTCAACGGTGTCGCCGGCCTTCAGGCCTGCGGGAGCCAGGATATAGCGCTTCTCGCCATCCTCATACTGGAGCAGGGCGATGTGGGCAGAACGGTTCGGGTCATACTCTATGCCGAGCACCTGCGCGTTCATATCCACTTTATCGCGCTTGAAATCGATCACACGGTATTTCCTGCGGTTGCCGCCGCCGCGATGGCGCACGGTGATCCTGCCATAGCTGTTGCGGCCGGAGTTCTTGTTCAGGGGGGCCAGCAGGCTCCGCTCCGGGCCGTTCTTCGACAGCTCCGTGTAATCCGTTACCGACATGTTACGCCGGGCGTTTGTCGTCGGATTATAGCTTTTGATCGACATTTGGTTCACTCTCCTCATAGCGGCTTTGCGGAGCATGCCGGGCTCCATACGTCGCCGCCGGGTAATTCTTTAAAAGGGGTTCCCTTACATCATGCCGTCGAAGAAATCAATCTTCTTGGATTTTTCCGTCAGCGTGACGATCGCCTTTTTCCAAGAGGCGGTGCGGCCTTCAAAACGGCCCTGCCTGCGCAGCCTGCCGCGGACGCTGATCGTGTTGACCTTCTCCACCTCAACGCCGAACAGCTTCTCTACCGCCTTGGCGATCTCCACCTTGTTGGCGTCCTTGGCGACCTTGAAGGTGTATTTCCTCAAGGCGATGCCCTGCATGCTCTCCTCGGTGATGACCGGGCGCAGGACGATATCCTGTGCTAATTTGCTCATGCATATACCTCCTCAATCTTCGCAACAGCGTCCTTGAGGACAAGGAGCGTATCGCAGTTAAGGATGTCGTAAACGTTCAGCGTGCTGACAAGCGTCGTCTTTACGCCCGCGATATTGCGTGCGCTGCGGTAGACGGTGTCATCCTTCTCCGGCAGGACAATCAGCGTCTTTTTGCCGGTTTCCAGAGCGCCGAGCACCTTGACGACCTCTTTGGTCTTGATCTCGCTGAGGCCGAACTGGTCAAGCACAACCAGCTCGTTGCCCGCCACCTTGCTGGAGAGCGCGCTCTTCATGGCGAGGCGCTTCACCTTCTTGTTGAGGGTGTAGCTGTAATCCCGGGGCTTGGGGGCGAACACGATGCCGCCGTGGGTCCACTGGGGAGCCCGGGTGGAACCCTGACGGGCGTGGCCGGTGCCCTTCTGGCGCCATGGCTTCTTGCCGCCGCCGCTGACCTCAGAGCGCGTAAGGGTAGACTGCGTGCCCTGACGCTGGTTTGCCAGATAGCTGACCACCATAAGATGCATCGCCGGGACGTTTGGCGTGACGCCAAAAATCCCCTCGCTGAGCGCAAGCTCCTCCACCTTTTTACCGGTGGCGTCGAAAACGGATACGTTAGGCATTGATTCCACTCCTTCCTTACGCGTTCTTGACGCTGTCTGCGAGGAGGACAATCCCGTTCTTCGGGCCGGGCACTGCGCCCTTGACCGCGATGAGGTTGTTTTCCACATCGACCTTAACAACGTCTAAATTCTGGATGGTGACACGCTCCGCGCCCAGATGACCCGCGAGCTTTTTGCCCTTGAATACGCGGGAGGGATCGCTGCACGCGCCGAGCGAACCGGCGTGCCTTGCGACCGGGCCGGTACCGTGGGACTCTTTGAGCCGTGCAAAATTCCATCTCTTGATGGCGCCGGCCGTGCCCTTACCCTTGCTGGTGCCGACCACGTCAACGTGATCGCCCGCTGCAAAGACGTCGGCCTTGAGGATATCGCCGACATTCATCGTGCTGATATCCGCCAGACGGAACTCACGCAGCACCTTTTTCGGGGCGACGTTGCCCTTTGCGAAATGGCCCTTCATGGGCTTGTTGACGCGCTGGGCCTTGACATCCTGAAAACCGAGCTGCACGGCTTCATAGCCGTCGTTTTCGATCGTCTTTTTCTGGACGACCGGGCACGGGCCAGCTTCGATGACGGTGACGGGAACCACATTGCCATGCTCGTCAAAAAGCTGCGTCATGCCGATTTTTTTGCCGATAAGACCTTTTTGCATTTACCTTTCCTCCTTCGGTTATTGGTTGGCTTGCGCCAACTTGACCTGCGGCATGCAATTAAAATCCGCCTTACAGCTTGATTTCAATTTCCACGCCGGCGGGAAGCTCAAGACCTGTCAGGGCCTCGACGGTTTTGTTCGAGGGCCTGAGAATGTCGATAAGCCGTTTGTGTGTGCGCTGCTCAAACTGCTCTCTCGAATCCTTATACTTGTGCACCGCACGAAGTATGGTGACAACTTCCTTCTCAGTGGGAAGCGGCACGGGACCGGAGACCTGCGCGCCTGTGTTTCTGGCCGTTTCCACAATCTTTTCCGCCGATTTATCGACGAGGTTGTGATCGTAGCCCTTGAGCCTGATGCGGATCTTTTCCTTAACTGCCATGGGGAACGCCTCCTTCATTGTTGGCGGGCAACGCGAAAAACCAAACACTGCTCCGGGTGTTTCACCCTCCTGCATTGAAAAAACCGGATATGCTGAGAACATGATCCGGGTTTCGGCCTGTCGCGCCTGGCCGCAAAAAACCTGCCGCAGCGTCAAGCCGCAGCCGGCCGAAGCGAGCCAGTATTCTTTCGCCCGGTTTGTAAATCGGACATACTCCGCAGAAATTCCCCGCCTCAGAGGGCGGCCACCTTCTGCATCATCGCATATCTGCACACTGACACAGCATGCTTGAATATGATACCATACCGCTTCGGAAAAAGCAACAATTATTTCATAAAAAATTCGGCATTATCACGATTTTTTCAAGTTTGTGATTTCTGCCCGCAAATTAAAATAGCAGCATAAAAAATGCATGGGAACTGCACATAAGACCATCCCTATATTAGCTCTATATTATAATGAAAACAATGTATGCGGGACGATAGAAAGCGCAGAACACACCACATTCTCCTCCCTTGCCGGGGAACTGATTTTGCCAACCCTGAGCAGACGCCCCTTTCCGCCTGATTGCACAGGCGGCATACCCGGCGCCGTGGGCGGAACCCCAAGCGGCGGGGGCATGGCGTCCGGCGGTCAGGCTCCTGCCTGTAGATATCGCCGCTCCTGTTTCTATCTCCTCCTCTTTTTGTATCAAGTGCGCGTGACAGCCGAAGCACATCCTTCAAACCAGATACCAAAAGCCGCTCCGGGAAAAGTGGTGTTTCCACGGAGCGGCTTTTTGCCTTGTCTGATCGTAAACCAGGCGGCGTTTTATTCCACTGTGCAGCCAACCGGCGTGTAGCCGGCCCGCGTCACCGCATCCATCAGCGTTTGATCGCTAACGTCTCCGGCGAGCGTCACAACCGCTTTTTTCTCCTCCAGGCTCACCTCCACGGCGCGCACGCCCGCTACAGCCTCCAGCGCCTGCTGCACATGCGCCTGGCAGTGCGCGCACATCATGCCTTCGATCGAAATGGTTTTGGTCATTGTAATCTCCTCCGTTTGTTCCGGCACATCGGCCGGTGATTCTATCTCCTGACTGCCGGAAAGAAATTCCGGCATGGGAACAGGCTTGCGTTTGGCATCCCGTCTGGCAGAATGCATGTGGAACAGGTTCAGCCGCAGCGCATTCATCACCACGCAGAAACTCGAAAGGCTCATAGCCGCTGCGCCGAACATCGGGTTGAGCTCCAGCCCGAACGCCGGGATCAGCGCACCTGCCGCCAGCGGAATGCCGATACAATTATATAGGAAAGCCCAAAACAGATTTTGGTGGATATTGCGCAGCACCTGGCGAGAGAGCCGGATCGCCGCCGGCACATCCAAAAGGCTTGATTTCATCAGCACCACGTCGGCCGCATCCAGCGCGACGTCCGCCCCCGCTCCAATGGCGATGCCGGTATCCGCCCTGGTCAAAGCCGGCGCATCATTGATCCCATCCCCAACCATGGCGACCTTGCCGTATTCCGACAGGCGGCGGATGACCGCTTCCTTGTCGTTGGGCAGCACGTCGGCTACCACGGCATCCACA
>USBP01000194.1 GCA_900552985.1 uncultured Oscillospiraceae bacterium | reverse complement strand
GCGGCCGGGGGCTCGTTTGTTTTCACCTTATCGCTGTGTTTTCATGCAATCGGTACGATTGAGCAGATAGTCCACAGAGACGTCATAGAAATCCGCCAGACGGATCAGGATTTCTGTGGGGATATCCAGATCGCCGCGCTCATAATTGCTGTAAACGCGCTGGCTGCACGAAAGGATTTTCCCCATTTGCGTCTGGGTCAGGTCATGATCCTCCCGTAAGGCGCGAATGCGTTGATAAATCATAAGGTTTCACCGATTGGTATCATACAATAGCGGGTTTTCCGCTATTGACTTTTAGCGGAAAATCCGCTATGATAAATATAGATCTTTTTTAGTATTGGCAAAAATCTATCAAAAATTAGGAGGTATTATTCTCATGCAGACAACTGTCCTATCTAACCCGAACGAAATCCGCCGTGTCAAAAATGCGCTTCAAAAAAAGGCGACGCAATATAGCCTTTTATTCGGTTTGCTCATTGCAGTGCTGATACCACTCTTATTTGCAATCCTGGCCGTCGCTATGTTTGACGACTCTTCCTGGTTTGAAAACATTGGAACCGGATTTTGTATCAGTGTGATACTAGGCATTTTCGCCGCTGTAGGACTTCGGAAATTTTACTTAAAGAATGCCGACCGCTTTTGCAGCCTGATGGCAAACTGCAAACTCTCTGTGGAGAACGGCACAGTAGAAGGGATCCTTTTAAAAGCGGAAGCGGTCAACTTCAACACGATTTTCGGCAAACAAATCAATTCAGAAAGGATTCATCTTCCCTGCCGGCAGGCTACTCCTGTGGCCGTAAGAGAGTTGGAAGCCGGCGGTATTTCACTGGGGCTTTGTGTTGAAATTGGCCGTAGCGGTATGATACTTTGCGTCAATGAAACGGACGCCGCCCATCTTCAAAAAATGATTTCACAAGATGCTTAACGGCAATCCTGTTTCTATTTCAGCACTCTTTTAAAGAGGAAAACATGAGGGAGGAGAAATTGCAATGTCCGAGCTCCAGCAGCTGCGCTACTTAAAATCCACGATGCTTGACCTGGCGAACTGCACCAAAGAATTAAAAAAGGAAAAGGCATGGATGGAGGAGAAGAAAAACTCCTTTGCACCACGCCTGACTTCCCAAGAGCCTGTCGTCAGCCTGCTCTGGGGGATTAAAACGCCGTTTCTCTGGTGCCTGGCCTATCTTGGGCTCTATGGGCTGATATTTCTGATTGCATGGGTATGGGATGAAATCGGCATTGCAAGGCTGGTTGGCCATTTTTCTGTAACATGGGAAAACCGTTTGAATGTGATTTTTAAAATACGGGATGGGATCCTATTCCCTTCCAAATGGATCGGCTATCAGGTTTTAACCCGCTTCGTCCCGGATGGGCTGCTGCCATTTGAGCTCCAACAAACGCCGATGGACAATCTCTCCCCCCTGCAAACGCTGATTTGTGTGGCCGCCGCCATTCTCCTCATCCTCCTTGTGTTCGGCGCCCTGCACACGATCAGGCTTTTCTTTCGGAACCGTAAAAACAGAAAAAAGAACGAGGAGATCAAACTGGACAATGATGCCTCCAAGGCGCTGATGGATATCGCGTTGGAGGATTGGTTACAGTCAGAGGAATTTCAGTTCCACAAAAACAGAATTTCCTCCTATGAAACCCGCATTGCCCGCTGCCAGCAGGCGATTCAATACAACAATGTGCTGCACGATAAATATAAGAATTATGAAACCGTTACCGAATTGATTGAGTACCTGGAAACCGGGCGGGCCAGCACGCTGAAGGAAGCCATCAACCTCATGCATACGGTGCGCCACCACGCATACATGGAGTATTTAGCTGAGCAAAACTATGAGGAAGCGCAGCAAGCGCGTATCGCCAGCGAAAAAGCGGCCGCGTACCAGCGGCAGGCTGCCGAGGACGCCGCCTATGCCCGAAAGGAGGCAGACAGGGCCTCCAACCTGGCCGCTGCCAACCTCGGCGCTACGCTGGGCATGGCGCGCGAAATTGATAAAATGCAAAAACGCTGACACGCCCAGCCAGGCCGCTTGAGTCAGGCGCCAAAATAACGCCCCGCATACGCCGTAAAGCTCCGGCATATGCGGGGCGTTGGTTGCAAAAGGCGGAAAGCGCTTAACTGCTCACCGGCCGGAGGCGCGGCGGATATACTGCTTGAAAAACGCCACGCCATCCCCGAGGGTTTTCAACGGGATGCGCTCATTCGTGGAATGGGTGCACAACAGCAGCGAGGTGTTGACCACAAACGGCGCAAAGCGATAGATATGATCGCAAATCGGCTCATAATTGTAGGAATCCGTGCCGCCCATGACGAGATAGGGCGCAACGATATTCTCCGGATTTGTGCGCATGCACAGCTCCTCCAGGATGGCAAAGCAGCGGGAATCCGTGGGGGACACCTTGGACGGCTCCTTGCCCTTGAGCAATTTGATCTCAATCTTTTTATTGCGGACAACCTTGCGGATATGGCGCTCTACGCCCGCAATGGAATCGCCCGGCATAATGCGGAAGTTGACCGTTGCGCTCGCCCGCTGTGGCAGCACATTGGCCGCCGGGCTGCCCTGCGCCATGGTTGCGCCCGTGGTGGTGCGAATCAACGACGCGGCCGGTGGAATCCGCTTCATCACCGCGAGAACGAGCGGCCTGAGCAGCCATAGATTACAGGTAACGATACGCGCGGGGTAGGAAACATTCCGCCCGATCTTCTGGAACAGGCTGTAGACCATATCCGTCATCTGTGATTTACACTGATGGCGCTCCAAATCCCGGATGACCTCCGCCAGCTCGCCCAGGGCAGTGTGGCGCGGCGGCTGCGAGGAGTGGCCGCCCTTGGAGGTGACGGAAATTTCAAAATCCGCATATCCCTTCTCCGCCACGCCGATGCCGGCGAGATATTTATCCAGAAGCTTGCCGGCCTTTGCGGGAAGGATCGCGCCGCCCTCATCCAGCACGCAATCCAGGTGCACGCCGCGCTCCCTGAGCGTTTGCATCAGCTTGCCTGCACCGGAATCTGCAGAGGCGACCACCTCTTCATTATCGCCAAAGAGCAGGTAAACATCCCGCTCCGGCTCAAAGCCCTCCTCCAGAAGCGTTTCTACCGCTTCCATGACGGAGATCAGGTGGTTTTTCATATCCAGCGCGCCGCGGCCCCAGATAAATTCCCCGTCGTTATAGCCCTCATAGGCTGGGTGCGTCCAGTCGCCCTCCGTGCCTTCTTCCACCGGCACAACATCCTGGTGAGCGAGCATGGCGATCGGGTCGAGCGAAGGATCCTTCCCCTTCCACCGGTAGAGCAGATTGGCGGGCGGCACCACCTCGCAGGAAAGCTTCTGATGGATGAGCGGGTAGGATTCCTTTAAAAAGGCGTGGAACCGCTCAAACTGCGCCCAATCCACATCCGCAGGATCCGGGTAGGAAACCGTGGGTATTCGGATGGCCTCCGACAAATGCTTCATCACACGGTCGCGATCCACCCTTTCCTCCGGCAGCGGCTCATACGCCCGCTTCTTTGGCACAAAAAAAGCCGCGCGTACCAGGGTGATCAGAATGAAGAGGGCTAAGAGGCCCAAAATCGCCCACAAAACAATTTGCCAAGCTTCCATAAGCCAATTTCTCTCCTTTTCCAAAATAATCAAACGGGAGCGAACCCACAGAGGGCTGCTCCCGCTTTTGCACCTGAAAAGTCTGTGCCCACCGAGCAATTAGCGCCCGGACACGACCGCAGAATGCACGCCAAAGCATCGGCTAGACGCAAAACGCCCTCTCAGTTCTTCAGGCTTTGCAGCGGAGCGGGGATGCGGCCGCCGCGCGCGATGAATTTGGCGGGCGAGGTGGTTTTCAGCGCCATCACAGGGCCGCCGCCCAGCAGGCCGCCGAAGGAGAGCTCCTCCCCTACCTGCTTGCCAATGGCAGGGATCACGCGCACCGCCGTCGTTTTGGAATTGACCATACCGATT
>USBP01000193.1 GCA_900552985.1 uncultured Oscillospiraceae bacterium | reverse complement strand
GAAAACGGCTGCGCCGCGCCTCACTGCTGCTTTTTTGCCTTGGGCTTGTGATCGCCTGCTACCCGCCCGTCAGCAATTGGGCGCGCAATGTGATGCAGGCGGCTGACAGCAGGCGTTACGCCGTGGAGCAATCGCGGGAGGGCTCCTCCGGCCAGAGTGAGCTGGATGCGCTCTACCGGCAAATGCAGGCGTATAACAAGCGGCTGTGCGAGGAGGGGCAAAAGCTGACGGACCCCTTCTCCTATGAGGAACCGAGCTTCGACCTGACGCAATTCGGCTTGGAGGATAATATTGTGGGCTACCTCTCCATCCCTAAGCTGGGGCTGCAGCTGCCCGTCTACCTCGGGGCAAGCCGCGAAAACCTGCGCAAGGGGGCCGTACATCTCTCGCAAACCTCTCTGCCCATTGGGGGAGACAGCACCAATGCCGTGATCGCCGCCCACCGGGGGCTCGCCTCACAGGAGATGTTTCTCCACATCGACCGATTAGTGATTGGCGATGAGATCCATTTCTCAAATTTCCGTGAGGAACTGCATTATCGCGTGGCAGAAATTGAGATCATTGCGCCGGATGACATCCAGAAAGTGCTCATCCAGCCCGGGCGCGACCTGCTCACGCTTGTCACCTGCCACCCCTACCCGACCACGCGGCAACGGTATGTGGTGTATTGTGAGCGAGCTGAAAACGAAACCTGATGCACCGTATATCAGCCGAAAGGCCTGCACCCATATGCAACAGGGTGCAGGCCTCTGAATTTTTCTAATAAACTATAAATGCTATTCAGCCAACGCCTTACTTACGTTGCGCGCATAGTGCGAGGCGTCCTCTTCCCAGAAGCCATAAGATGGATCCTGCCTGCGGTCCGGCAGGTCGTAGTGCGCTTTCAGGTAGGCGCCAAGGTAGGCCGAGGCAACCTGCGCGCCAAACAGGTTCAGATGATCGCCGCCATCCTTGGAATGCTTCGTCCAATCAAACGCCAGGCGCCCTTCCAGCGCTTCCACATTCAAATCCAGAAACGGCAGGCCGTTTTGCCGGGCATATTCCGACACGACCTGATGTTTTTCATAGCTCCAGGAGCTGGCCGAAGGCATCTCCAGCAGCATGAGCGCAACGCCCCGCTCCCGGCACAGCTCTTTGATCCTGCGCAGGTAAAACAACGCCTCCCGGCTCAGCGGAGCCTCCCGCCCAGTGGGACGCATATAATCAAAGCCTCCATCATACGGAACCGTGCGGGTATGAATCAAATACCCCTTTCCAACATAGTGGTAAAACTTCCGATGTAAATCCGTAAAATCTTCTCTGCCCAGTTCCTTCCAGCGGGCATGATATTTGACGCCGGCAAACAGATACCCAACGCCCGTGCCGATCGCATTGTTGAGGAAAGAGTCGGAATACCCGTAAACCTGGCCCGGGAAGGCCTTGACCTTATCCCAGAACATCTTCCAGTGGTTTTTGTGCATATTGGGGTCACGATAGAGCCCATCCACCTCCAGCACCAGCACACGGGGGGATTGGCGAGAGAGCGCTTCCCTGACGCGCCGCCACGCGAGGAACGGCGTCTGACGCGGCTGGCCGCTGGCAAAGCTTGCAATGCCATAGCGGTGATACAGCTCCATCGGCGAAATCCCGTTATTCAGATCGCTGTTTCCCACCATAATAACATCCAGCGTGTGGTCAGGCTCCCCCAGATAGCCGGAGACGATCGTGCCAAGGGACGCGTCCTCCGCCTTGTCGTTGCGGGGCACCAGAATCATGGAGCACACCTGAAGAATCAGCAGAAATATCAGGGAGAAACAAACGCATTTGACTGCTCTGCGCAGCAGATTCTTCTGTTGAACAGCGCTTGGCTTTTGCATCATGCACACCTCCGCATCAAGATGATTGGCTGCGCCTCAAAAATTCCCATAGAGAAACGTACCCACCTGATAACCATCCCCATAGACGCCAAAGAGGATGATGGCGAACAAAGCCGCAAAATAAGCGCTCCAGCGCACGGGCAAAGGCCGCCGGGCGATCAACGCGCGCACGCTTACGCCACGCTCCTGCAAAACGCTGACAGCCAGCATCAGCAGCACGCATACCGTCAGCATCGCCCAATCAACCGCCCCAAAATCCGGCACGAGCATTTGACCGCCCAGAAACGGCCCGTGAAACATGGAGGCAAGCGTTGCTCCGGCAGCCCCAAGGCTCGGCGCGCGAAAGATCAGCATGCCGATATAGACGAAAACGCAGGTGCGCAGCACCTGAAAACAGTGCCACGGCGCTCCCTCCCGGTGGATGCGCAGCGCATGGAGCGCTTTCACACAGAGGGGCTCGCACAGCGTGCCGCCATGATGGCATAGTAATACAGGCCGTAAACAATATATTTCCAACCGGCCCCATGCCAAAGGCCATTGCCGAGCCAGACGAAAAACAGCGCGCACAGCGCGGGCAGCTGGCGGCCAACATGGCCCTTGAAGCGCTTCTTCGCCGCTTTTCCAAGCGCTAAAACCGGTTTAGAGAGGGAAACCGGATAAAAAACGTAATCCCGCAGCCAGGCGCCGAGCGTGATATGCCAGCGGCGCCAGAATTCCTGCACAGAGGCCGAAAAAAACGGCCGGCGGAAATTCTGTGCAAGCTGAATGCCAAACAGGCGCGCAACGCCGCCGACAATATCCATCACGCCGGAAAAATCTGCATAGATCTGAACAGTATACAGCAGCACGGCCAGCATCACGGGCAGCCCCGTATAGCCTGCGCCTTCTTGGAACACGGCATCCACAAAAATACCTGCCCGATCCGCCACCACCATCTTTTTAAAAAGGCCCCAGAGAATCATCTCCATGCCCTGCATCAGGTTTTCAACACTGGCGCGGTGCGGCTCATAAAGCTGCTGCGCGAGTTCTCCGTAACGGCCGATCGGCCCCTCAACCATCTGCGGGAAGAAGGCGAGGAACAGCGCGAGCCTGCCAAAATGGCGATCCGGCTCCGCCCTGCCGCGGTACACATCCACCACATAGCCGACTGCCTGCAGCGTGTAGTAGGAGATGCCCATCGGCATCAGCAAATTCAGATGCGGCACCGGCGAAAGGCCGGAGAACAGGCTGAAAACGCCATTGATTGTCTCGCCAAAGAAATTGAAATATTTAAAAAACAGCAACAGGCCAAAGTTTACCAGCACGGCGAGCAGCACAACCTGCTTTTTCTGGCCGGCCGCCTTCTGCCGCAACGCCTTTTTTTCCTCTCTGGACGCTGTCTGCTTCGCCAGTGCAAACCGCGCGTTGATCCGCCCGATCGCCAGTCCGCAGGAATAGACGCAGACCGTCGTTGCCAGCAGGCTGAGCACAAGCAGCTTGCTCGATAAAAAATAGAACACATAGCTTGCCGCGAGCAAAACGCCCCAGCGAGCGCGGCCAGGCATGAGGAAATAAAGCAGGCCTGTGACAATCATAAAAATGAGAAAGGGAAAAGCGGTATAGCTCATAAACAGCCAACCCCCAATCGAGAATAAGATTTCGACGGGCTTTTGACAGCAAAGGCCTCTTCACCCGGCTGTACGGGTAAGAAGAGGCCTTTATCCATGCGGCTCACAGCGGCCTTTATTCGCCTTGCAGCCGTTCAATCAAAGCCAGCATTGCCTCAACCGAATTAAAGTTTTCCGGCTGAAGATCGGTAACCGTAATCTCGACATCAAAGGCATCGTCGATTTCCGATACCAGTGAAACGATATCCAGCGAATCGAGCAGCCCGTCGTCAAACAGGCGCTTCTGCCCCTCAAACTCCACATCTGGCTTCAATTCACGTAAGATCTCCAGCAATTGCTCCAACATTTTATTCACTTCTTTCTTTTGTTTTCCTACGGGCATGGGCCCCCTCCAGCTCCCGGTAATGCGCACCCAGCCATCTGCGATCCAGCTTACCGTTGGCGTTATATGGCATCTGCCGGGTTTGCAGCACAAGCCCCGGCAGCATGTAGGCAGGCAGCCTGCTCTTTGCTGCG
>USBP01000192.1 GCA_900552985.1 uncultured Oscillospiraceae bacterium | reverse complement strand
GCGCCCGAGAACGCAGCGAGCACCCGTCTGAGCCCGCCTTAGAGGCGATGTTCCCCTTGTACACTGATGCTATAGATTTTAAAAAACGCCTTTCTATTTTTTCAGTTCTATTGTATCATAAGAGGGAGGCAAAAGTCATCATTTAGATTCAGGAGGCGTTGTAAAATGACTGGCGAAAAACAAACCATACAGCCCGCCGCGCAGCTTTATACTGTGCGGAATTTTACCAAAACTCCGGAGGCGATTGAACAAACCCTGCGCAAGGTCAAGGCCATGGGGTTTGACGCGATCCAGATTTCGGGCTTTGGCCCCATTCGGCCGGAGCGGCTTGCCTCCCTGGTAGAGGAGCTGGAGCTCGACGTTTGCATCACGCACAGCGCATGGGACAGAATGCACAATGATCTGGACGCTCTGGTTGCCGAGCACCAGCTGCTCCATTGCGACACCATTGGCCTTGGGAGCATGCCGCAAAAATTCCACGGCTCAGCGGAGGGCTTTGCCGCCTTCCTCCAGGATGCAGGCGAGGTTGCAAAGCGCATTGCGGACAAAGGGCTCCATTTTGCCTACCATAACCATGCCTTTGAGATGGAACGTTTTTCAAACGGCCGGTTGGGAATCGATATGCTGGTTGAGGATTCTGACCCGGAAACCTTCGGCTTTATTCTGGATACCTACTGGCTGCAATATGGCGGCGTCAACCCTGCGGACTATATCCGCCGCGTGAACGGCCGCATGAAGGTGTGCCATTTTAAGGATTATGCCATTGTGCATACGGACACTGAGAAGCAGCCGCTGCTGGCCCGCCTGTGCACAAAGCTCGGTGTGTTTCACCCGGCTGCCTATACGCCCGCCTTTGCGGAGGTTGGCTGCGGCAACCTCGATTTGGAGGAGGCATACCGCGCCTGCCGGGAGAGCGGCGTGCAGTATATCGCCATTGAGCAGGATACCTGCCCGCGCGATCCGTTTGACTGCCTGCGGGTGAGCCTGGAGAATCTAAAGCAGATTGGCGCTCGGGCATAGCGCGTCGAAATGATAGATATTTTTAAAGTGGAATATTTTGTATTTTTAGATGCTCCTACAAATAAAAAGATTTTCTTTAGGTAAATTACCAATATCAATCACTCCTGATTCGTGCTATGATTTATATGTCAGATATGCCAAACCATTGCATGAAAGAGGAGTAAACGCTCCTTCCCAGCGTCAAGAATCAATATTATGAACTAACCAAAAAATAGAGTGATCTGCAAAAACAGGAGGCGAAGGAAATGCAGGCTCAAAAGCCAGAACGCCATTACGGCGCTTTTATCGTATTGAGTATTATCTGGGGTGCGCTATTTCTTTTCTTTTCACCGTATTCTGCTGGCGTAACGATTCTTGCGACCATTCCCCTGCTTGGCGCGATCCTCTACAATGGATTCCGGCGGGAGCGGGAGCAAAGAGAGCGCGCCGTCCAGACCGAGGGCCAACTCCACGAAATGCAGGAGCAGCTGGCAAAGCTGCAGGAGCAAAACGCCCGTCTGCTTGCGCTGCTGGAGGGCGGCCCCGCACAGGGCCCGGCGGCTCAGGAACCCCCCGGCCAGGAAGGGCGCTGATTGCCGGTTGGGGAATCTCTGTTTGTGCATGAAGATTGCAAGATAATGGAGGGCCGCTGCAGCGCACAAGCGCGCCGCAGCAGCTTCGTGTTACGCCGGAAAGGTCCGCCCTCTCCGGCGTATTTTTTTGGCGAAACGCCTGAAAAACGGCTGCTTTCTTGCCCTCACATGCTCTTTTTATCAAGTCTACCAAAAACCTCGGTTTTTTATGGCGAAACATTGGTTAAGGATTTAACGATCATTTTTTTATTTTTTAAAATTGGAAATTAAAATGGATTGATTTCGGATAAAATAAAGTGGGTCAATTTGGGGCGGTTTTTGATTGCCTGATTCAGGTAAGGATGTATTCGCCCCAGGATGGCAGCTTCCAGGGCGGTGTTTTGCATGGAAACTGCCGTCGCCTGTTATATGGGACGTATGGAGGTTACGAAATGAAAGTACAGTTCACTGAAACGGTCCTGCGCGACGCGAACCAATCCCTGATTGCGACGCGCCTGCCGCTCTCTGCGTTCAAACCGGTTCTGAGTAAGCTCGACGAGGCGGGCTACTATTCTCTGGAGTGCTGGGGGGGCGCAACGTTTGACTCCTGCCTGCGGTATCTGAATGAGGATCCCTGGGAGCGGCTGCGCACGATCCGCGCCGCATGCCCGAACACAAAGCTGCAAATGCTGCTGCGCGGCCAGAACCTTTTGGGCTATAAGCACTATCCGGATGATGTGGTGCGCAAATTTGTGCGCAAGAGCGTGGAAAACGGCATCGATATCATCCGCATTTTCGATGCGCTCAACGACCTGCGCAACATCGAGGTGGCAGTGGATGAAACGCTCAAGGCCGGCGCGCATGCGAGCGGCACGATCTGCTTCACCATCAGCCCGATCCACACGCTGGACGCCTATGTGAAGATGGCCAAGGAGATGGAGAGCATGGGCGTGCAATCCATCTGCATCAAGGATATGGCGGGCATCATGGGGCCGCAGGAGGGCTATGATCTCGTCAAGGCGCTGAAGGAAAATGTCAAGCTCCCGATCGTTGTTCACACGCACTGCACGACGGGCCTTGGCCCGCTGACGCTGCAAAAGGCGGTCGAAGCCGGCGCGGATGTGATTGATACCGCAATCTCCTGCTTCTCCGGCGGCACGGCGCAGCCCGCGACGGAGACGCTTGCCTATGCGCTCCGGCAGGAGGGCTATGAGGTCTCGCTGGATGATAAAAAGCTCAAAGAGATCAATGATTTCTTCAAACCCATCCGCGCGGACGCGCTCAAAAGCGGCCTGCTCAATCCGGTTGTGCTCTCTACGGAGACGGACGCCCTGGTCTATCAGGTGCCCGGCGGCATGCTCTCCAACCTGGTTGCACAGCTGACGGCGCAAAAATCCCTTGACAAGCTTGACGAGGTGCTTGCCGAGGTGCCGCGCGTACGTGAGGATCTTGGCTATCCGCCGCTGGTTACGCCGATGAGCCAGATGGTCGGGGTGCAGGCTACGGCAAATGTGCTCGCGGGCGAACGGTATAAAAACGTTTCCAAGGAGATCCGGGCTTATCTGCATGGCGAATACGGCCGCGCCCCGGGCAAAATCAATCAGGAAATCCAGGCGAAAATCCTTGGGGATGAGGAGCCGGTCACCGTCCGCTATGCGGATCTGCTGGAGCCCGGCTTTGAAAAAGCAAAGCAGGAGCTCGGCGATCGCGCGCGCTCTGAGGAAGACGTTCTCTCCTATATCGCCTTCCCGGCGCAGGCAGAAGCGTTCTTTGAAAAGCGCGAGGCGCGCGAGAAGAACACCTTCTCCTACACCATCGAGCAAATAGACTGATAAGGAGGCCTATGCCCTATGCTGGCAAACCAAACTGTTACTGTGGGGGATTCCCTCTTGATTGCGCTCGTGGGGATTATCGTCGTGATGCTGGAGCTTGCGCTTTTGGCTGTGATTATCGTCCTGCTGTCCAAAGTGATCCGCCTGGTAGAAAAAGGCGCCGCACATGCCGAAAAGGCTGACACACAGTCGCAGGAGGCGATTTCAGTTATTCCCATTCAGCCTGCTGCCGCACCCGCGCCTGCTGCGCCCACCGCGGTGGTGGAGAACGGAATCCTGCTTGTGGATACGGATGAGCAGACCGCCGCGATGCTGATGGCGATCGTCAGCGATCAGACTGGTATCCCGCTGGAGCGGCTGCACTTTAAATCGATCCGCCAGGTCACAGTGGACAGCAAAACCGAAGCGGTTCTTTTGGCAATTCTAAGCGACAAAACAGGGATCCCGCCGGAAAGGCTCATCATTAAATCCATCAAAGAGATTGACTAAGAGGAGGATTTTATCATGAAATACATGGTCACGTTAAACGGCAAAAAGTACGAGATTGAGGTAGAAGAGGGGCAGGCTGTTGTCAATAGCGTCACAGCGGCTCCCGTGGCCGCTGCTCC
>USBP01000191.1 GCA_900552985.1 uncultured Oscillospiraceae bacterium | reverse complement strand
CCTGCTTTTATGGCTGTTTCCTGCCGGGTAGGGAGGCGTGGAGCGTTTGCTTCAGTTTTTTTCTATTTTAACCATTGTACTGTTGGTGTGTATCGATCAGCTGATTAAAGGAATCATCCTGCTCTGGCTTAAGCCTTTACAGAGCGTTTCATTGATTCCGGAGGTGCTGAGCCTGACGTATGTGGAAAACCGGGGCGCTGCTTTCGGCGTATTTCAGGGCAGCGCTGTGGTGATGGGGATTCTTTCCTGCTTTATTTTTATCGGCGGGCTGTATCTGCTGTTCAGCCGGTCTCTGGATCGGAAATTCTCTCTCAATAAGCTGAATATCGGGCTCTCCTATGCGGCGTTGATCCTCATTATGGGCGGCGGATTGGGGAATTTTATCGACCGGATTTTCCGCCAATATGTAATTGATTTTATTGAATTAAAGTTTATCCGGTTCCCGGTTTTCAATTTTGCGGATTGCCTGATTACGGTAGGAATCCTTCTGTTTATTGTTTGGACGGTGCGCTACTGTATAGAGGTGAAAAAGCTGGAGGATCAGCAGAAGCGGCAGGCGGAGGCGCGCAATGATTGACGCGCTGCTGTTTGCCATCCCGCCGGAGCTGGATGGCGAGCGGATAGACCGTGCGATCGCCGCTTTGGTTGCGGATTTGAGCCGCTCCGGCGTCCAACGGTTGATCGAAGAGGGGAATGTGGTGAAAAACCATGCTCCTGTCTCGAAAAACGACCGGGTGCACAGTGGGGATAGTATTCGTATCTCCCTGCATCCGCCGGAGCCGTTGGAAGCCCAAGCGCAGGAAATTCCGCTGGATATCCGCTATGAGGATGACGACCTGCTGGTTGTCAATAAGCCGAAGGGAATGGTGGTGCACCCTGCTCCGGGCAACCCGGATGGCACGCTGGTCAACGCTCTGTTGTATCACTGTGGGAGTTCCCTTTCCGGTATTAACGGCGTGATGCGGCCGGGTATCGTTCACCGGATCGATAAGGATACCAGCGGCCTGCTGGTCGTTGCCAAAAATGATTTTGCCCATGCATCGCTGGCCCGGCAGATCCAAGAGCATAGTTTTACCAGGGAATACAGCGCTGTTGTGCATGGCCGGTTAAAGGAGCCCTCCGGCACGATAGATGCCCCAATCGGCCGCCACCCGGTTAAGCGCAAGCAGATGGCGGTGACGGATCATCATTCCCGCCATGCGGTGACGCACTATGAAACTGTCGCGGTGTTTGATGGCTTTACACAGCTAAGGGTACGGCTGGAAACGGGTCGTACCCATCAGATTCGCGTTCACATGGCTTATATCGGCCATCCGGTGGCTGGGGACCCGGTCTACGGCCCGAAGAAAAGCGCGCCGGGGCTGGCGGGGCAGTGCCTGCATGCGGGCCTGATCGGTTTCCGCCATCCGCGCGATGGGCGGTATATCGAAGTGGCGAGCGAGCTGCCCCCTTATTTTACCGCGTTTTTGAGGAGGATTGGATGGCATGGCGACACAGATGAGTGCTGAGCCGGTTAAAAAGGATTTTTCTGACTGGCTGGTGGTTTCCGATATTGACGGCACGCTCAACACAAAGCGGCGCACGCTGCCCAAACGCAATCTGGAGGCAATTACGCGCTTTGTCTGCGAATTGGGCGGGCACTTTACGCTTGCCTCCGGCCGAAATGTCGCGTCGCTGAAAAAGCATTTTGACCGTTTGCCGATTGCATCTACACCGGCAATTGTGCTCAATGGAGCGGGAATCTATGATTTCCAGAGGGAGGAAATGATCTGGTTCCGTCCCATCGGCGCACGCGGGCAGGAGATTACGGCGCTGGTGCTGGAAAAATTCCCGGGAGCGGAAGCAGCGGTTTTTACAAAGGATATGATTTACCTGCTGCGCCCGCGGCTGTTTGGGCCGGTGCAGGTGATGGCCGATCACCTGCCGCACCGGCGTTGTGCCAGTTTGAAAGAGGTGCCGCAGCAGGATTGGGGCAAGGTGATTTTTTATGCGCCTCCGTTGTTGATGAAACGAATCGTCCGGTTTATTGATGCGCTGGAGGATAAGCAGGCCAATTTTGTCTCATCCTCCATTGCTACGCACGAGATGCTGGCGGAAGGGGTGCATAAGGGCACGGCCGTCTATGCGCTGCGGGAAATGCTGGGCATCCCCTATGAGCACACGGCGGCAATCGGAGATTACTATAATGATTTTGACATGTTGAAGTCTGTCTTTCTGCCCGCTGCATGCGGGCAGGCGCCCAAGGCGGTTCGCGCGGTTGCCAAATATCATGCCTGCCACTGTGACCGGGGCGCTGTGGGTGATTTTTTGGAGTATCTTGAGAGATCGTATGGCTGAGCCGCCATTTCTGCGGAAGCAAAGATGGGTTGCTGAAAAGGTGATTTCACCATTTTTTTCTTTAAAATTGTGTGTTTTTTCATAATTTTTTATATTTTTTTAATGTGCACTCTTTACAATCCCTCTTTTTTGGCAGATAATAAGATTCGAGTAAGCACTGATGAAACCCTCAGGCTATGGGAGCCGCTTACCAGGATGGCTGAGGGATATTTCTTGTTGGTAGCGCAGGTTTCGGAAAGCTGTGCCCCCGGTAAGATTTTGAATCAGGGGCTACTTTGAGAGAAGCGGCAGCGGGGCCGCTGCATTTTGTGTGGTTTCCCGTTGCGGTTTTGCTTGGGCGAGGCGGTAGGGACGTGCGTTCTGAAGCCTCGTTCTTATACAGAAAGGATGGTCATAAATGGATACGCAAGCAAAAAAACAGCTGAAAATGACCGCCTGTAAGGTCCGTATGGGCGTAATCGAGGAGACCTTTCAGGCGAAGTCCGGGCATCCGGGCGGCTCATTATCCGTCACGGATCTCCTGACGTATCTTTATTTTAAGGAGATGAATATTGATCCCGCAGATCCCAAAATGCCTTCGCGCGACCGTTTGGTGCTGTCCAAGGGGCATACGGCGCCGGCGCTTTACGCAGTGATGGCGCAGCGCGGCTATTTTCCCGAAGAAGAGCTCAAAACCCTGCGCAAGGTTGGATCCCGCCTGCAAGGGCATCCGAGCATGAAGCTTCTCCCGGGGATCGATATGAGCACCGGCTCTCTGGGGCAGGGAATCTCCGCTGCTGTGGGCATGGCGCTCGGCTCGAAATACGGCGACAAGGGCTTCCGCGTCTATGCGGTGCTTGGCGACGGCGAGTTGGAGGAAGGTCAGGTTTGGGAGGCGGCCATGTTTGCCGCAGCCAAAAAGCTGGATAATCTGGTCGCTATTGTGGATAATAACAACCTGCAAATTGACGGCTCTGTGGAGGAGGTCAATTCCCCCTATCCGATCCCGGAGAAATTCAGCGCGTTTGGCTGGAATGTCATTGAGATCTGCGGCCACTGCTTTGATGAGATTGAGGCTGCGTTACAGGCGGCGCGCGCCTGCAAGGGGAAGCCTACGGCAATTATCGCAAAAACGGTTAAGGGCAAAGGCGTTTCTTTTATGGAGAACCAGTGCGCCTGGCATGGAAGCGCGCCGAATGCGGAGCAGTATGAGCAGGCAATGGGCGAATTGAAGGCCGCTTTGGCGGAATTGGAGGCGGAATAAAATGGCTGAGGGAATCAAAAAAGCAACGCGTGACGGCTACGGCAACGCGCTTGTTGAATTGGCTGAAAAATATGACAATCTTGTCGTTATGGATGCCGATCTTGCGGCGGCGACGAAGACCGGCGTGTTTAAAAAAGCGCACCCGGATCAGTTCTTTGACGCAGGCATTGCGGAGTGTAACCTGATGGGCGTTGCGGCTGGCCTTGCTACTACAGGCTATCTGGTGTTTGCCTCTTCCTTTGCGATGTTTGCCGCTGGCCGTGCTTTTGAGCAGGTGCGCAACACCATCGGTTACCCGCACATCCCCGTGAAAATCGGCGCGACGCATGCCGGCATTTCTGTCGGAGAGGATGGCGCAAGCCATCAGTGCTGCGAGGATATCGCCCTGATGCGGACGATTCCCGGCATGGTGATCTTAAATCCGGCTGATGATATCGA
>USBP01000190.1 GCA_900552985.1 uncultured Oscillospiraceae bacterium | reverse complement strand
CCGTACGGACGGCTTCAGGGGGCTTCCGCTATCCATCCAGCTTTTTTGAAAAGCCGTACCCCTTTTTGGAAAACCCATGTTTTTCATAAAAGGCGTGTGCCGGCAAACGGCTCAACCCGCTGTTTACGATGAGCAGGGCGGCGCGACGCTCCTGCGCCAGCCGCTCGGCGCGCTCCAGCAGAAGGCTGCCGACGCCGCGCCTCTGCGCCTGCTTCTGCACGGCCAGGGCGACGATGCGGAAATACTCCCCCTCAAATTCATAAGCCAAGGCGCGCATCATCCCGAGAAAGCCGAGCACAGCGCCCCCTGCACGGCGACAAGCGTGGTATAGTCGGGGCTGTGCAAAATGCGCCCAAGCCGTAAAGCGGCCGCCTGCGGCTCATCCTGTGGGTAACCAAGCGCGGTTTCCACCAGCAGCAGAATCGCGGGGATATCGCCCTCTGCCGCGCTGCGGACCGTCACATTCACAGGCAGGTCACCTCCGCAATATCCTCCATACGGAGCAACTTGACGGTTTCCTGCCCCTTTTTATCCGTTATGCTGATTTTGACCCACTCTTCATCTGCGGCTAAAATCCGGCACTCGCCCGGGAGCTGAACGCCGTTCGCCTGCCGGAGCCGGCACCGGCTTCCCTCCAGCTGTTGAAAAAGCACGGACATTTCGTTCCCTCCCTTCTGTTTTCTTTCCACCCTGCGCAGCTTCTGCTCCAGCCGGCGTACCCTGCCGAAGAGCACCGCAGCCAGGCACAGGGCGAAAATGCCGAACATCGAAAAAGCGTCCATCAATGCTCCTCCGTTTTTTTCAGTGTGTGCGGACCACGCAGGGCAAGGCTCAGCTCCTGCACGGTGCGGACGGGCTGCGGGAAGGCGACGCCGCCGCGCGCCAGATCCTCATACTCGTGAAAATCGGAGCCTGAGGTCTCCAGCAGGCCGAATTTTTGGGCCCAAGCCCCGGCGATTTCATTGCGCGAGTCGTGGCGCGGATTCCCGTTATAGGTTTCGATTCCGTCGAGATGACGGGGATCGACTACAGTCAGGCCGTTGCGAAACGGATGCGCCTGGATGAACAGAATCCCCTCCCTGCGGGCGAGCCGATGGAAACGCTCGGGATCCATATCCATCACGTGAGGGTGACGAACAAGGAATTCCTCCGTCAGGCCATAGAGCAGGTAATCGTTATTGCAGCCATGAAACCGCAGCTCCGCCCCGAGCAGCACGGTAAAGCCGTCCTCCTCCAGCGCCTTACAGCGGCGGTAGCCCTCAAGGAAATGCTTAATCTTTCGCCGCCAGGGTGCATGCTTCATCCGGGCAAAGGTGCTGTCGTTGAGATGATCCGTGACAACAACGCCCGCATAGCCCTCTTTGCGGTAAAGGCGCATCGCCTCCTCTGCGGGGACGTTCCCGCAGCTGCTGACTTCGGCAGTGTGCAGGTGCATTTCATAAAGAAAACCGCCGCTTTTTTGCGAATCCATATGGCTGACCCTCTCTTCTCTAAATGAATAAAATAAAAAATATGGTAACTACCAGCATTAGCATCCGTGTACAAGGGGAACATCGCCTAAGATGGGGATTTTTCTTTCTTTGGCCGCCGGCCGAGCGGATAGCGGCTGATGTGGTAGAGATAGAGCACTGCGGCCAATGCGCCGAGCGCCGCAGCCGCCAGCAAAACAGCGCCCCAGAAGCGCAGCTGCGTCAGCAGCAGCCAACGCGCCGTGCGGCCCATCAGCTTCCCCACAAATAAGGCGCAGGCGATGAAGCCATAAACCGCGAGGCCGGCCCCGGCCCCGATCAGAGCGCCGACCCCGGCATAGGAGCACACCGCGCGGAGCGGCACGATTTTACGCCCGGCGGGCAGCGCCTTCCCATCGAAAGCCGCGAGCGCTTCGGCCAGCAGCTCTTTCTCCTGCGCGAGGGTTGAAAACGCGCCGAGGATTGCACATCGGCTTTGCGCGGTATGCCATTCACAGTCAAAGGCGTTTGACTGTGCAAATGGGATGGGGCCAAGGCTGTCTCTTTCCAGCTGTGCCGTGCCGCCGACAACGTGCAGAAGCGCAGTTGGCGTTTCCTGCAAAAGATCCAGCGACCAGGCCAGGGAGAGATATTCTCCCTGTTGCCCTCTTTGGCGGCGGTAGTGCGGAAATTGTCCCGAAAAACCGGCGTTTTGGAGAAAAACGTCGAGAAATTGCAGGCAGACGGCCGTCCCCTCCGCTTCCCGGCGTGGGGGAAAAGCTTCGTTTGCCTGCAAAAATCCATCAAACAGGCGATGATAAAAAGCGTGCAGCTCCGGCAACGCGGGGTTTTCAAAAATTTGAAACAGCGCGGCCTGCGCGCGGCGGAGCGCCCGGGTATCTCCGATCTCATCCGCCTGGTGAAACGCCTCGATTGCCTCCCGCAGGGGGGCGCTGTTTTCAATCTGCGCGCAGGCGCGTATTTCGCGGATGCGGCTCTCCCGCTCCAGCGCGTCCTCGCCGTAGAGCGCGGCAAGCACGTCTGCATATTCCGCAGGAGCATTCATCACGGCGAGCCAAGCGCCATCGAGCAGCGATTGCTCCTCCGGGGTTAATCCGTCCTCGTCCAGCGCGAACGCCTTTGTCAACAGCTGTACGGAAAACATGGCGGTTTGCTCGCGCAGGAGAGCGGCCCCTGGAAGCCCCGCATGCTCTGTGTAGCGCAGGAGCTGCTCGTTGACCGCAAGCTCCCGGCAGGTAAAGGAGAGCGTGACCGCCTCTGCTTCACTGCAATCAAAGGGGAAATAGGTGAGCTGAACTGCATATTGCCCCTCGCCTTTTTGTGCGCAGAAGCGGCGCAGCAAAAAGGCATCCTGCGGCATCGCATCCCCCTCTGGTAGCGAGCAGCCGGCAAGCCGGATACGGATTTTGCCCCAGGCATAAATTTCCGCCGTCAGACGGAAACTGTCTTTTTCGAGTGCAATCATGGCAGGCACTGCGGGCCGGCCCGTGTCGGCCAAAAAATCAAACAGGGTCCGCATCCGAACCGCTCCCTCCTCTTGTCAAAAATTCCAAAATCTGTGTAAAGGCCTGTTCAAAAGCCTGATCCTGTTCTGCGGTGCGCTTGGACGGCCCCTTTAGACGCCCGCCTGCTCGCCGGAGCTTTTTGGCTGTGTGGCGCGCAAGTAAAAGCGCGTCAATATTTTCAGGCGTGTAGCGCCAGCCGTCCTGATGGATCGGAAACGCGCCGCGCGCCAGGCACATGGCGGCGAGCCCATAATCCTGCGTGACGGCGGCATCGCCGGGCCGCAGGAGGTTCACCAGGGCAAAATCCGCGCTGTCTGCTCCCTTGGAGACGGTCACGGTTTGCGCGCCTGGGCGGGAAAACACATGGGCGGTATCGCACAGCAACAAAACCGGGAGGCCAAAGCGCCGTGCCACCCGGATGGCGCAATCCACCACCGGGCAGCCGTCCGCATCGATCAAAACCTGCAAAAGAAATCCGCCCCTCTGCGATGGATTTGTTTGCCCGGAGGCCGCGCTGAAGTAAGCGTGCCGGCCGCCCGCGAACGCGCGCGCCCGCCCGGAATCCGGCGGCTTGGGAGAGAGCCGGTATACCCGGAAGGGGAACCGCTTTTATCATAACCGTTTCCGGCCTTAGATGCAATCGGGAAAAGGATAAAATCTGGAAGAGCGAGCATCCTATTGGGGTAGCAATATTTCCGGAGGGGGGCACTGCATGAAACCATCCCGCAGGCTTGCCACTGTCTGGCGGCTTCGCTTAATGATGATCGCTTGCCTGCTTCTGTTCCTGCTTCGGGCGCTGTACCGGTTCTTCCCGGTTGCGGGTATATTGGGGGCCACCGTGCTGGCAGGGTGCTTTTGGATGCTGTGGGCCTGGATTCCCCGTTATTGCAGCCGGTTCCGCTATCGCCTGGACGGAGCGGGGCTGGAAGTGACGGGCGGGCTCTTCTTCCCGCGGCTGGTATGGCTGCCGGCGCCCCAAACGCTTTACAGCTGCGTATACCGCACGCCATTGTATTTTTTGACGGGACTGTATGGCGTGGCCGTCTGGGGCGCGGGCGCG
>USBP01000189.1 GCA_900552985.1 uncultured Oscillospiraceae bacterium | reverse complement strand
CGACGCCGGATGCGAGCCGAAGGACTCCCTGCTCTCAGACATCATGAAGCGTCTCCCCTCCTGGCGGCTGGATACTGCCAGCATCCCAAACGAGGTTGCCGAGCGCTGCCGCACTTTTGATACGACCGATCAGACGGTGTACTCCTTCCTGATGACGGAGCTGGAGGAGGCCTATGAGTGCCTGTTTGAATTTGATATTCTGGAGCGCGTCATCCGCGTTTACGACCGCTACAGCTATGACAACCGCACGGATATCTGCCTCTCCACCGAGGATGCGCTCGACTCCCTCACCCTGCGCACCAAATCCGACGAGATCAAAACCGCTCTGCTCGTCAAGGGCGGCAACGAGCTGGATATTCTCAGCGTCAACCCGCTGGGCACCAACCTGATCTATGATTTCAGCTACTATGCCACCGAAGCATGGATGGAACCCGCTCTGATCGCCAAGGTCAGGCAATGGCAGGCCAATATCGACGCGCTGGTGGACGCACAGGGAGGTGCCTTTCAGGAGAAGCGCGCCGAAATCCGCGTGCTTCAGGAGGAGAAAAGCGCGTGCGAGGGCACGATCATCACACTGAAGCAGGAAATCCTGAACCTCCAGGTGCAGCAATCCGCCATTATCAGCGAGGCGGCGGAGCAGGCGCAGAAAAACGAGGTCCTCGCCTCCCTGCGGGAGCAGATCAATGCAAAACAGGCCGCGCTGCACACGGCAGAAGCACAGCTTGCAGACACTGAGGCGTCGCTCGCGCAGGCAAACAGCGAGCTTGCGGCCATCCAGCAGGCGGTTCGTCTGGAGCGTGTGTTCACCCCTGCGGAGATGGAGGTGCTCTCCCGCTTTATCCAGCAGGGCGCCTACACGGAGGATACCATCACAAAGCAGGATAACATGAGCTACACCGAGGTGCAGGCGCAGGCACTGGAGCTCTACCATAAGGCGCGCGGCCTGCTGAAAACCATCTCCACCCCGCGCTTTGAATACGCTGTGGAGACGGGCAGCTTCCTCTTCCAGAAGGAGTTCTCCCACCTGACAAACCGGCTCAACACCGGCTGCCTGATCGATATCCGGCTGAGCGAGGATGATATTGCGAGCCTCCTGCTGCTTGAAATGGCGGTGGATTACGACGGGCGAAGCCTCTCCCTCACCTTTGGCAACCGCTTTAAGCTCAGCGACCCGAGCGCCCTGTTTAACGACCTGGTGGGCGGCTCTATCGCCAAAACGGCGAGCACGGTGGAATATCTGCGCAGCACCTTTGATTTTAAGCAGCAGCGCAGCGAGCTCGACGAGCTGAAAAAGCTCAAAGACGAATCGATCAACCTCACGCACAACATGCTCGTAAATGCGGAGGATCAGGTGATGACGATCGACGCCTCGGGTATCACCGGCCGCCGGGCAGAGCTGGGCGAAGACGGCCAGCCAACCGGAGAATACGAGCCGGAGGTTTTGAAGATCACCAACAACGCAATCGCCTTCTCAACAGATGATTTTGAATCGACGGAGACCGTGCTTGGCAAAAACCTCCTCCCGGAGGGCGTCACAACCGACGATGGGAAGAATTATCTCTACGGCCTCAACGCGAAGCTGCTCATGGGCGACCTGATCATCGGTGACCGGCTGAAGGTGAGCGGAGAGATTGAGGGCAGGCTGATCAATGCAAAGGGCCTGACGGTGAATAACGGCACGACAGACACGCTCCGGGTAGACGAGAACGGCGACGTCTCCCTCAATGTAAAAAGCCTGAGCATTGAAGGGAGACAGGCAGCAACGCAGGGGGACATCAACAGTTTACAGATCGGCAGCCGGAATTACATTAAGGATAGCGTATCGCGCGTCCTGACCTCCTCCGGCGGAGACCAATACACCCATATGCAGCTATGCACGCTGGAACAAGGGGCACAGTATACCTTCAGCGTAGAGAAAATTGTTCGTGTGGCGGGAACTGCAACACAGGTAGCCTTGCTCATCTACGATTTCCCGAATAATCATCCGGTATCCACCCGTTATTTAAGCGTGTCGGACAGTAAGCAGCAGATCACATTTACGGCTCCGAGCGATGGAGATACCAACACGCTAATCATCTATGCCGGCGTCAACGGAAGCACTTCCGGCAACACCATCCGATACGAAAAAATGAAGCTGGAGAAAGGCTCTAAGGCCACAGATTGGACGCCTGCGCCCGACGACCCGACATATGGGGTGAATATGATCCTGGGGGACTCCAAAAAAGAGGTAACGTCCAATCTGTATGGATTTGGCAGGAAAGAACTTTCCGCGCAGTTGATATACGGGCAAAAATACACGCTATCCTTCAGCGGCAAAATAGACCAGCAGGCAAAAGACGATGGCAAGTGCCTGAGGTGCTATATTTATTCGTCCGACTGGACAACATCATATGGCGCCGCACTGGATACCACTTATAGCAGCCAAGCATCCTTAACATTTGTCGCCAATAAAACAGCGACCTGCTACTTCCAGCCGTATATGTACCCTGACGGAGGCAGCCGTGCAGGAAAGGCAACTCTGCACTGGTGCAAGCTTGAGGTTGGCGACCGCGCCACCGACTGGTCGCCCGCCCCGGAAGACCGTGCTTACCTTGTCAACACCCTTTCCCCCACGCAGGCGGACGGGATGTGGCTCGGCAGCGACGGGAAACTGAATATCACAGCCACACAGATCAAGGCGGGAAAATTGCAGTCCAAGGACGGAAGCTCGTACTTTGATCTGGAAAGTGGGAAGATCGTTGGTAAGAACGCGGAGATGACGGGTACGTTTATCGCAAAAAGCCCTACGCAAAACCCGAGCACCGGCTCCGGATCTTCCGTAACGATGCGTGGATTTGAATCATCTGAAAGCACGCAGCTGGCTCCCGCAGGAGTATACTTCTCTGATGTGTGGGGAAATAATTATGGTAATCTTTATGGAGTTGCTTTCGGTAACGCAGGAAACAATGAAGCGAGCTTTACGGCCGTTTTAATTGCGGAAAAAGACGGATCTCAAATACAATTAAGTAATAACTATGTTAGTATTTCGGGAGATGTTGAGATAAACAGCTATAAAGCTTACCACGCCGCCAACCTCCAATGTGGGAGTGCGCTTGTTTCCGTCAGCGGCTCCGGCTCCAAATACTCCGGTACATATGATGTTACCTTTTCACCCCCGTTCAAAAAGGATCCCCGTGTTGTCGTCAGCCCGCTCACATCCGATGCGCAGGCCGCAAATGCTGCTGTTGCAAATATCACTGCAAATGGATTTACGATTGTCTTAACACGCACAAATAACTATGAAACAAACGTACAGTGGATTGCAGTCGAAACAAGATAAGGAGGTTTTTAATTGGCTTTTTCCAAAAACAATGCGGAAACCTGTTATGGCTTCCCCGTTCCGAACGCGTATCTGAAAATCACGCGCGTAGAACTCAGCGCGCGCAAACGCAGCTGGGAGTATGCCGTCTGCCTGTATGCCAGCCGCGAGGCGGCGCAGGAGGGCAAGATCATCTGCGATTATTACCTTGGCACGTTCCCCCTGCAAAACGGCGGCAGCGTGCCGGATATTCTGCGCATGATCTACGAGGATATCCGGCTCAAGGCGCAGGATGCGGAGGCCTACCCCGAAATCGCTGAAAAATTTGCGGACTGTGCCGACGTGCTGGAGGAGGACATCCCCGCCTCCCCCTCCTATGCCGAGCTGGCCGCCGCCAATCAAATCCTGATGGGAGGAGAAACCATATGAGCATCCTTGACGAAGCCCGCGCCATGCGGGCAAAATATATCGCCCTCGCGCAAAACGCCCCGGATGAGCAGCTTGCATCCGGGGATTATTTATCGGTTTTTGACCCGCTCAGCGGGGACGGCAGCCTCATCCCCGCCCGCAGCGTCCGCCGGTATGAGGGCGCGCTCTACCGCGCCAATGTGGATTGCTGGGATACCGCAGAGAACACGCCCAATGCGGCGCCCAATCTCTGGACGAGGCTCACGCTCGGCGAATGGCCCGCGTGGGTGCGGCCCACCGGCGCGCACGACGCCTACAATGCGGGCGACAAGGTCACCCACAACGGCAGGCGGTATT
>USBP01000188.1 GCA_900552985.1 uncultured Oscillospiraceae bacterium | reverse complement strand
CGCCGCAAACAGCCCGCCGTAGACAAAGCCATACTCGTATTCTCTGGAGAATTGAGAGAGCCCGCTGTGCAGCTGTGTGTTGACCAGCGCACGGTAGACCCCGCCGGTTAAGTGGGAGAGCGGCTGCGCCCGGTACCGGTTCCCCACGAGGTTTACATTGGGATAATAGAAGGGGGCAAACTGCGCGCGCCGCGCCTGCTCCACATCAGCGTGCCGGTGGTCTCCCACATGCGCATAGGCGAGCGCCATCCCGTTTTGCCGCCGAATCAGGCGGTAAAGCGCGCCGTCGCTTTTGGATTTGCCGCAGCTGCAGGAGACATAGCAGGCGGAAAAGCCGCTGTAGCCGCACTGCTCGAGCAGCAGGCGCACTCGCGCCTCTCCCAGATACATATCTGAGGTAGCGACTACTTGCTTCCCCTGTGCAAGCAACGCCTGCACAACGCGGCGCATATAGGGGTTTGCGTGGCAGCAGCTTAACTCGCAGGCCCATTCGGCCTGAACCCCTGTGGGCTCCGGGATTCCGGTCTCCTCTGACAGCACAGCCCAAATTTCCTCCAACGTCACCTCCCGGGTTGCCTGTGCCCTAAGCTTTTTTTCCCGGGCCTTTTCTTCTGCCGCCATGCGCAGCCTCTTGAAATCCGGGCAGCGAAGCTTCAGACCAATCAGATCGAAGACCTCCTCCGGGCGGGAAAACAGGCGAAACACCAGTGTGTCGAACACGTCGAAGGAGATCACATCGTATGCGGAAAGCCGCTGTGCAAAAGCCTCCGGGTTTTCCAGGCGGGAGAGGGAGGATTCGCTGCCCGCGCTGTAAAGTTCTCTGACAGCGCCGGCGACCGGGGAAGGGGGAAAAGTAAGGCTGCGGCGAAACAGCAGATAATATTGCACATTCAGAAGGCCCAGATAAAGCAGCGCAATGAGACGCCCTCTTCTTTGGCGCATTTGGAGGAACCGCGCCCGGATGCCGGGCACCCGATTGACGAGAAGCTGATAAAGTTTATTCCGCATCCCTTTGGCCTCCCTAGCCCTGCCGCATTTTTTCATAGGCGTCGCAGACCTCCTCAGGCGCGCCCACCGCCTGAAGCCGCCCTTTCTCGATCCAGACGGCCTTTGTGCAGTTGTTTCGGATCACAGCGGGGGTATGGGAGACGATGAGCACCGTGGAACCGGCGTGGATCATTTCGCGGATGCGCGCCTCGCTTTTTCGGCGGAAAAAGAGGTCGCCCACGCTCAGCACTTCATCCAGAATCAGGATTTCCGGCGTGTCCCTGGCCGTTGCAATTGCAAAGCCGAGGCGGGATACCATACCAGAGGAATAATTGCGCACCTTTTCCTCCATGAAGCCCTCCAGCTCGGCAAAGCGCACAATCTCCTCGTACTTTTGATCGATATATTGCTTGGTATAGCCGATGATGGCGCCGTTGAGATAAACGTTTTCCCGCCCGGTCAGCTCCGGGTCAAAGCCGGTGCCCAGGGTGAGCAGCTGCACCTTGCTGCGATCCACCCAAACCCGCCCGCTCGTGGGGTACAGCGCGCCAGAGATAATTTTTAAAAGCGTGCTTTTTCCGGAGCCGTTTGTGCCGATGATGCCAACGACCTCGCCCTTTTCCACTGTGAAGCTGACATGATCCAGCGCACGAAACATCTCATAGCGGTTATCCCCGCGCAGGGAGCGGATAATCAGCTCCTTGAGGCTTACCGCTTCGTCCTTTGCGCGCCGAAACTGCATGGTCACATTTTGAACGACGATATCGGCCCCGGTGGGCAACGGTACGCCTTGTTCCGCGCCTGTCTTGGGGTTCTGTGCGGGCATGGGATTTCCCTCCTTCCCAGTTTTGCCGGCTTAGCGCCGCTCAAATTTTTTGCATCATCCGATTGCGGCTACGGTGAAAGACGGCGTAGCCAAGCGCCAGCATACCGGCTCCCCAGAGCAGCATTTGCAGAAGCTCAGTCCCGTTTGGCAGCGTGCCGTACATGACAGCCTTGCGCAGACAGTGGATATACACATAAATCGGGTTGTTTTGAATGACAAGGTAGATGAAGCCCTTGAGCTGCTCGGCCGGGTAAAAAATGGCTGAACAGTACATCCATAGCGTCAGCACGACGGAGTAAAGGTGGCGGACATCTCCAAAGAACACATAGGCTGACGCCAGCATAAACGAAAGGCCGAGCGAAAAGAGAAACAGGCATAGGATGATGAGAGGGGAGAGGAGCATGGTCCATTTGGGCGCGACCCGGAAAACGGCCAGCATGACCACATAGGCAACCAGCGAATAGCCAAGGTTAATCAGGGCGGTATAGACCCTGGTGAGGATAAACAGCTCCATGGGGAATTTCACCTTGAGCAGCAGCGGCTTATTATCCACCAGCGCCGTCATGGCGGAGGTGGTGGAGCCAGTGAAGGCCTGCCATAGGATATAACCCGTCAGATAATAGATGGGGTAATTCTCAATGGAGCGCCGGAACAGCTGTGAAAAGATCAGGGAAAGCACGGCCATGGAAAGCAGTGGATTCAAAACGCTCCACACAATCCCAAGATAGGAGCGGGCGTATTTGTGCTTGAGCTCTCTGGCGGTCAGCTGCCGGATGACAAACGCAAATTGCCTGCGCTGCTGTATGCCGTTCATTTCTTCTCCCGCCTTTCTCTGCGAAAACGGTATATTTTCTGGATATACCGCAGGTATTGATACCAGGTGTGGTGCATCAGGTGATAGCCGGTGTGACGGCCGTACCGAACGACGCTGCCCTCATACCAGGCGCTTTCCCGCAGAATGCCGCCGCGCGCACGCAGGCGGGGCAGGAGGTGATGGGCCCGCAGCTGCGCCGGTGTGAGGGGGGCGGCAAGCGATTCCTCGCCGCCTTCCAGCACGTCGTCGGAAAAGGGCAAGCTGCCGAATGCTTCCGCTTCCGCTCCGGAGGGCCTGCGCATAAACGTGCGCATCAGAGCGCGAATGGCGGCACGGTCGGCTTCAAAATCATATTGCTCCCAATCAGCTTTCCCGGTTTGTGAGGCCAGTATCCGCACATATTGCAGCGTATACGCTTCAATTTTGCGCAGAAACGCATTCCTGCCGGGTGGGGATATGCCGTAAACCGGCGCATAACCTTCGTCCTGCCGGGCATATCCGAGCGTCATTCCGTGCGGCGCGGTATAGACGGCCTCAAACAGGCAGTTGTTGAACCCGGCCTTCTCCCGCAGACCGCCCTCCGGGCCGAAATAGCAGCAATGATAGTCTGCCCGGCACGCACCCGGCGGCAGGTCGTACAGGCCCCAGTAATACCCCTCCAAACGCCCGCTGCGCCCCAGCGCCCGCAGTGCGCCGCACAGCGTCTGCTGCATGGTGCCCGTCCAGCCGCTGTCTACAATGGCGTAAGGCGCCCCTTCCAGCAGCCCTTCCTGCCGCAGGTATCCGGCGAGACCAGGCATCGCTTCCCGCGAGCGGCTTTCCATACGCTCCAGGAACGGGCGGCAGGCGGCGAGCGCGCGGCGCACCTGTGGCAGAGAATCGTTGGGGATATGCTCGCCGGAGGATAGAGGCAGTGGAATCAGGCGCATTATCTCAGCCGTTTCCACCTGGTTCAGCCCGGCGCGGCCGAGGATCATTTCCATCGTTACGCCGCCTGCTGCATTGCGGCAAAGAAAATCCAGCGCCGCCTCCCGGTCGAGATGAAAAACGGGCAGGCGCAGCGAATACCGCGAGCAGCTCAGATACCGGCATGCAATCGGCAGGCCGAGCGTTTCACAAAAAAGGAGCGCCGCGCGGTGCATCAGATAGCCGTCCCGCGCTAGAAAATACAGCCGGTTAAGGCTGTTGCCGCAGGCTTCTTTGAGCAGCCACTGTGTAAAGCTTCCGAGCGCCGGGCCCAGCACACAGACGCTTGCCAGTGCAACTGCGTCGCCTGGAGGGACTGTAATTTCCCGCACAATCCGCTCCATACCTGGGTTTTGGCGTAGAATGCGGCGGTAAAGAGATTGCCTGCCGCCGGACGGATCGTTCATATGCCTTATCGCTCCTTCTGCAGGGCCACAGCCCCGCTGTTTCGCCTGAGCCACCGCCGGCGCGCGG
>USBP01000187.1 GCA_900552985.1 uncultured Oscillospiraceae bacterium | reverse complement strand
GAAAACACCCGCCTTTACCGCCGCTCTGTTTGAAACCTTGGGCTTTGAGGTGACGCCCCACTGCGGCGAGACCCGGCACGATATTATTCAGGCCGTCCTCCTGCGGGAGGAAAAGGCGCTGATCGCCTTCTGCCAGGGGATGCAGAAGGGCGCGCCGGTGGACGCCTTTGTTTCGCCGGAGCCATGGGATATGCCAGGCTATGACAGCCAGGTTATCATGGCGGCCGGGGCGTTTACGCTGGGCTCATCCATAGAGCTGTCGGCGGACGCGCCGCTGCGCGAGCCGTTTGCCGCATGGATGCAGGGCGGGCTCAACTTTCATAGTGCGAAGATGGGCGTTCTGCTTGCTGCGCAGGAGATGAAAAACAGGGGAGTGATTTAAATGGCCGCAAAGCAGGAGATGGGCGCTGCGGCATACCGCGGCATCACGCCGGACGCGCTCTGGCTGTTGGCGGAGAACCGTTTTCATAACAGCAAAGAGTTTTATGAATCGAAAAAAACGGCTATTAAGGAGCAGGTTCTGCTTCCTATGCAGCAAATTGGTGCCGCGCTGGCGGATAGTATGGAAAAGATCGACCCGAAAATCAGCGTGATCCCAAGCCGAATGGTTTCGCGCATCCGGCGGGATACCCGCTTCACCAAGGATAAAACGCTCTACCGCGAGCATGTCTGGATCACCTTTATGCGCCCCAAGCAGGAGTTCCCGTTCTCGCCCGCATTCTGGTTTGAAGTCACGCCGCAGGGCTATACCTTCGGCGTGGGATATTATTGCACCACGCCGCAGCTGATGCAAGCCTACCGCGCCGCTATGCTGGAGGATCCGACGGCTTTCCGGCGCGCTGTGCGCAAGGCGGAGCGATTGGGCTTCGCTTTTGGAGGCGAAAGCTATAAAAAAGAGAAGCCGGGCCCCGTGCCGGAGGATCTGCGCGCTTATTATAACCGCAAGGATGCTTATATCTGCCGGGAAAATGTAAGTCTTGCGCCGCTTGCTGATACCGGGATTATCAACGAGCTTCGGGAGGGCTTTCAGGCGCTTGCACCGCTATATCGGTTCCTGCTCCGGGCGGCCTCGTCTCTGGAAGAGGCGGGCAGGGAAGAACCGGAATGGTAACGCGAGGATGGTTATTTCCAAAGCGGTATCAGATAAATCGGTCCCAGACGATCAGCGCGGGAATACGACAATATACCTGGAAGTTATTGTTGAGCTCCTATGGCTTCGAGGGATGCTGTGAAAGAATGCTCATGTGCCATAAAGTAACACAAGAGAATTTGATAGATATAAGAGGTATTCTTATCATAAAAAGTAAAAGGAGGTATCATAAATGAATCAGACACAAACTGTTTTAATGGCATATGGTTTAGACAGTATTACTGCGGAGAAAATATCCAAAATATATACATTATCTAAACTGAAGACGCTAAATTGAAACGACTTGCTTTCCTTAGGTATTTCCGATAAAATTGCCACACAGTTATTACGGCCAACACGTACTCCCATTCCTCAAAAAAACGTAGAAGAAGTGTTGATCCGATCCGCCTTCACATGTTGTATTTGTCATTTGGGAGGAAGAGCGGAAGCGAGCCGGCAACGAAAAAGCCGCCGCGGACGATTACAATGTCTGCGATGGCAATGGGTTTGCGATATGGATAAGATACCTGCTTTAAACATGGGAAGCAGAATTGCAAAATGAAAATTGAAATCCGAAGTCTATTCTTAGTGTAGAAATATGGTAATGTTTTTGTGTTATGTATTTTGACGCCATGATGAATTACAATGGGTAAACCAAACCCGATCGGAGCAAGATTTGCTTTGCTCGGTGTTTCTGATGCCTTTTGGCGCCCAAGGCGTTATCCGCCCTTTCGTTGCTTCTTTGCCGTGGCTCGCCTGTCCGGTTGGAAAGAGCCGTGCAATCTTTTTGAGGGGGAGAGATGGCCTGTTCGTTTTCAAATCGTTCATAAATTCCCAATCATATATTCATAATTACCCCGTATCATAAGGATTAGCACTCAATGGAAATGAGTGCTAATTTTACGAAGCGCTTTTATTAAACAATACAGGGGTGTTTGTCCGTATGAAAATGAAGCAGTTCAAAGCAGAATCCAAGCGCCTTCTCGATTTGATGATCAACTCGATCTATACGCATAAGGAGATTTTTCTCCGCGAGCTGATCTCCAATGCGAGCGACGCAATTGACAAGCTCTATTATCACGCGCTCTCCGATGGGAATACGGGCCTCAACCGCGATGATTTTTCCATCCGGTTGGAGCTCGATAAAGAGCAACGCACCCTGACCATCACGGATAACGGCTGCGGCATGACGAAGGACGAGCTTGAGAATAATCTCGGCGTGATCGCAAAAAGCGGCTCTCTCGCCTTTAAGCAGGAAAACGAGGCCAAAGAGGATATTGACATCATCGGCCAGTTCGGTGTGGGCTTTTACTCCGCCTTTATGGTTGCTTCCAATGTGAAGGTTTACAGCAGGGCCTACGGCTCAGAGGAGGCCTGGGTGTGGGAATCCAACGGCGCGGAGGGTTATACCGTCGAGCCCTGCGAAAAGGAATCGAACGGTACGCAGATCGTGCTGACCATCAAGGAAGATACAGAGGATGAAAAATACAGCGAGTTCCTGGAGCCCTACCGCATTCAGGAGCTGGTGCGCAAGTATTCCGATTATATCCGCTACCCGATCCGCATGGAGGTGGAGAAAACCCGCGTGAAGGAGCAGCCGGAAGGGGAGGAAGGTGCGGAGGATAAGGCCCCGGAATACGAAACCTATACCGAGGTTGAAACCCTCAACAGCATGGTGCCGATCTGGCGTAAAAATAAAAACGAGCTCAAGGATGAGGATTATAATAGCTTTTATAAAGAGAAGTTCTTTGACTACAGTGATCCGCTCAAGGTGATCCACACCTACACCGAGGGTGCGGCGACCTATCATGCCCTGCTTTTCATCCCCTCCAAAGCGCCGTATAATTACTATACGCGCGATTATGAGAAGGGGCTGAAGCTCTACGCCAGCGGCGTGCTCATCATGGATTGCTGCAAGGATTTGCTGCCCGACCACTTCAGCTTTGTCAAGGGCCTGGTGGATTCGGAGGATCTCTCGCTGAATATCTCCCGTGAGATGCTCCAGCACGACCGCCAGCTCAAGGTGATTGCCTCCCGCCTGGAGAAGAAGATCAAATCCGAGCTGCTCTCCATGCTTAAGAACGATCGTGAGAAATATGAGGCGTTCTTCAAAAACTTTGGCTTGCAGCTGAAATACGGCGTCTACACCGGGTTCGGCGCAAATAAGGAGCTGTTGCAGGATTTGCTGCTGTTCTATTCCAGCAGCGAGCAGAAGCTTGTCACGCTGGAGGAGTATGTCTCCCGCATGAAAGAGGATCAGAAATACATCTACTATGCGGGCGGTGAGAGCCGTGAGCAGATTGAGAAGCTGCCGCAGACCGAGCTCGTCAAGGAGAAGGGCTACGAAATCCTGTATCTGACGGATGATGTGGATGAGTTCGCGCTCCAGATGATGCACGACTACAGTGAGAAGGAGTTCAAATCTGTCTCCGCGAGCGATCTTGACCTTGATACGGAAGAGGAAAAGAAGGAATTTGAGAAGCAGGCTGAGGAGAACAAAGATCTGCTCACCTTTATGAAGGATGCGCTGGATGGCAAGGTGAAGGCGGTCGTTCTCTCTAAACGGCTCAAGAGCCACCCGGTTTGCCTCTCCAACGAGGGGATGCTTTCGATTGAGATGGAAAAGGTTTTAAACGCCATGCCGAACGATCAAAAGGTCAAGGCTGAGCGCGTGCTGGAGATCAACGCTTCCCACCCGATTTTTGAAAAGCTGGCAAAGCTTTATGAGGAGGATCAGGAGAAGCTGAAAACCTATGCGCAGCTCCTCTATACGCAGGCGGAGCTGATCGAGGGCATGCCGGTGGAGGATCCGGTCGCCTTCTCAAACGCCGTGTGCGAGTTGATGGTGTAAGGAAATGTGATATGTTCAACAGCCCCGCAATGGCCATTGCGGGGCTGTTGTTTTAACGTTCATAAATAGGAAAATGAAGAGTAAATATTGCAAATCTCCTTAGAATGT
>USBP01000186.1 GCA_900552985.1 uncultured Oscillospiraceae bacterium | reverse complement strand
CGAAACCGTTATATGCGGCGGCGGAGAAGCTTAGCGCAACGCTTACAGGCGTTGCAATGGATACGATGCTCGCGGGCTACCTGCTGAACCCCTCCGCCTCCGGCTATGATGTGCTGCGCCTTGCACAGGAGTATGGCGTGCCGCTCTCTCCCTGCGAGCAAATTCCGGAGCAGGAGCGGGAGGCGGTGCAGAAGGCCGCCGTTTTGCCACAGCTGTGTGAAAAGCTGGCGTTGCTGATTGCGGAGAACGGGCAGGAAAGGCTGCTGCATGAGGTGGAGCTGCCGCTGGCGCGCGTGCTGGCGGGGATGGAACAGAGAGGCTTCGAGGTAGACAGAGGCGGCATCGAAGCCTTCGGCGAGAGGCTGTCCAATCGGATTGAGAATATCGTGCAGGAGATTTACAATGCCGTCGGCTATGAATTCAACCTGAATTCCCCCAAGCAGCTCGGCGAAGCGCTGTTTGACAGGCTCGGCCTCCCCGCGCGCAAAAAGACGAAGAGCGGTTATTCTACCAATGCGGAGGTGCTGGAATCGCTGGCCAATGAGCACCCGGTGGTGGAGCGCATTCTGGAATACCGGACGCTGGCAAAGCTCAAATCCACCTATTGCGAGGGCCTGATCAAGGTGATTGCCGCAGATGGACGCATTCACTCCACCCTCAATCAGACGGAGACGCGCACGGGGCGAATCTCCTCCACCGAGCCGAACCTGCAAAATATCCCGGTGCGGCAGGAGCTGGGCCGGGAGATGCGCCGCTTTTTCCGGGCAAAGGAGGGCTGCGTGCTGGTGGATGCGGACTATTCCCAGATTGAGCTGCGCGTGCTCGCCCATATGGCGGATGATCCGGCAATGATCGAGGCATTTAACAGCGAGGCTGACATCCACACGATCACGGCTTCGCAGGTGTTCCACATGCCGCCGGAGCTGGTCACGCCGCTCATGCGCAGCCGGGCCAAGGCGGTCAATTTCGGCATTGTGTACGGCATCGGCGCGTTTTCGCTTGCAAAGGATATCGGCGTCACGCGCAGAGAGGCCGATCAGTATATCAAGGGCTACCTTGCCCATTATGCGGGCGTGCAGCGCTATATGGAGCAGGTGGTGAAGCAGGCGAAGGAGCAGGGGTATGTTTCCACCCTTTTGGGCCGCAGGCGTTATCTGCCTGAGCTTTCCTCCTCCAATGCGAACCTGCGCGCCTTTGGCGAACGGGTGGCGCGCAATATGCCAATTCAGGGCACGGCGGCGGATATCATCAAAATTGCGATGGTCCGGGTGGATGAGCGGCTGCACAGAGAGGGCCTGCATGCGCGCCTGATTATGCAGGTGCACGACGAGCTGATTGTGGAAGCGCCCGAGGCGGAGGCACAGCGCGCAGCCGTAATCCTCAATGAAGAGATGGAGGGCGCGTGTGAGCTGCGCGTCCGGCTCAAGGCAGATGTGCATCAGGGTAAAACCTGGTATGATGCAAAGGGGTGACGCGTGTTGATCCGGCCTTTTGAAGGGCGTGACCTGGATGCGGTTATGGAGCTCTGGCTGCAATCCAATTTGCAGGCGCATCCCTTTATTGCTCCCTCCTGGTGGATGGAGCATTTGGAAGAGGTGAAGAGCCTGATCCCACAGGCAGAGGTTTATGTGCATGAATCGAGCGGGGTGACGGACGCCTTCCTCGGCCTGATGGGGGAGGGCGATATCGCGGGGCTGTTTGTGGATGCGCGCCGCCGCGGAGAGGGGATCGGGAAGGCGCTGCTGGATCATGCCAAGTCTCTTTATCCGGCGCTCACGCTCTCTGTTTATGAAAGAAATGAGGGCGCTATCCGGTTTTACCGGCGGGAAGGCTTTGTGCTGACAAACACAAGGCCTGAACAGGAGACCGGTGAACGGGAATGTATCATGTGGTGGAAGCGCCGGTAAATAACGCTGGAACGCCCAGGCGTGTGCCGGCAGCATGGGCGGGCCCGACCGGCAAGGCGAATAAGGAGAAGATACAAATGAAGCTGGTTGTCTTTGTAGATCAGGAAGATACCGCGCACAGCGTAATTGCCGCTGCGGTCTGCAACAGGATGGCGGAGCGCTGGAGGCTGGCAGGGCTTTGGGCGCAGAGCGCCGGGCTTTCCGTGCAGGAAGGGGAGGCTGCGGCCCCGGCGGCTGTGCAGGCGGCGCGGGAATTTGGCATAGAGCTTCCCCCTCACTGTGCGCGCGGGCTGACACAGGCTCTGATCGAGCAGGCAAGCTTGCTGGTTGCATTGAACCGGCCGGATTATGAAGCGCTGCTGAAGCTTGCACCCATGGAAAAGGTCTATCTGATGCAAAGCGGGAAGGCTCTGTTCCCGCTGGATATTTGGGCCTGCCGCCGCAGCGTCGATCAGGCTTTTGACGGCTTCCAGGAGCTGTGGCGCTTTTTGCGGGGCAGGGTGTGATGGAATGAAAAACTGGAGCATCTCCCCCATGCGGGAAGAGCATATTGCGCAGCTGGCCCGGCTCGAAGCGCTTTGCTTCTCCACTCCGCGCCCTGAAAAGGCCCTGTGTGAAGAGCTTGCCAATGAGAACGCGGTGTTTTTTACAGCTCTTTGCGAGGGTGTGGTAGCGGGCTATGCCGGGATGCATTGCATCCTGGATGAGTGCTACATCGACAACGTCGCCGTTTTCCCCGCCTATCGCCGGCAGGGAATCGCAGGCGCGCTGCTGGATGCGCTGGAGGAAGCCGCGCGCGCCAGGCGCGCAGCCTTTCTGACGCTGGAGGTGCGCGCCTCTAACGCCCCTGCGATCCGTCTATATCGGGGGAAAGGCTACCGGCAGGCCGGGCTTCGCCCGAATTATTATAGGAAACCGCAGGAGGACGCCCTCCTACTAACCAAATATTTATATGATGAAAAGAGATGACAGGATGGCAATGGAGCTGATTCTCAGCGGAATTCAAAAAAATTTTGGGGAGAAGGAGGTGCTGCGGGATATCTCCTTCTCCTTTGAGCAGGGCAAAATCTACGGCCTGCTGGGACGAAACGGCGCGGGCAAGACCACGCTCTTCAACTGCCTGAGCAATGAGATCGCCATGGATGCGGGCGCCGCCCAGCTGCGGGATGCTGCTGGTACGGTACGCACGCTGACCCCGGAGGATATCGGCTATGTGTTTTCCACGCCGGTCCTGCCGGATTTTCTCACGGGACGGGAATTTTTAAAATTTTTTATGGAGATCAATCAGGAGAAGATTCACTCGGATCAGACGATTGACGATTATTTTGACCTCGTTAAAATCGAGCGGGAGGATCGCGATCGATTAATCAAAGGGTACTCCCACGGGATGAAAAACAAGGTGCAGATGCTCTGCTTTATGATCGCCCGCCCGCCGGTGATCCTGCTGGATGAGCCGCTGACCTCCTTCGATGTGGTCGTCGCACTGGAGATTAAGCAGCTCATCCGGGAGATCAGCGCGGAGCATATTATCATTTTTTCTACGCATATTTTACAGCTCGCCACCGACCTGTGCGACGAGATTGTCGTTCTCAACGACGGCATGCTCGAGCAGCTCGACCACAGCATGCTGGAGAGCCGGGATTTCGAGGCGCAGATTATCGAGAAGCTGAAGGATGAGGACGCCCATGAATAAAACATTGAAAACGCTTCTGCGGATCAAGGCTGCTGTTGGCGCCAACACCTTTCTGTATTATCTCAAGCGGCTTTGGCTGATTGGGAAGCATATTCCGGATAGCGTCTACACCAGGGAGTCGCTCAAGCGGGCGCTCTCCATTGTGACCACGGTGCTCGGCCAGCTGCTGAAGCTGGCAGGGAAGGGGCTTTATCTGTTCCTCGCTGTGGGCCTGCCCATTTTCCTCGCGGAGGAGGAAGGGCTCCTGGCGGCGGGCCAGGTGCCGGCACAGATGGTCAACATCCTGTTTTTCCTCAGCTGCGTCGTGGGCCCGATGCAGGATAGCGCGGTCTTTGGTGTGACGAGGCAAAAGTTTATTGCGTTGAAATACATGAAAATGCCGCCCCGGCGCTACGTGTATGCGGAGCTCGCTCTGCGGTATGTGCCGTTTTTCCTTTATTTCCTGCCATTTCTGATCCTTGCGTTTCTGCTGCTGGGCGGGAGCGTGCGGCCGG
>USBP01000185.1 GCA_900552985.1 uncultured Oscillospiraceae bacterium | reverse complement strand
ACCGCAGCCGCCGTGATCCGTTTCTGCTTTTTCGTCATAACAACATCATCCCTTTCGGAAGCATGCAACCTTCCCTGCTGGACGAAGCCTTACGCCCGGGCGACAATCTCCCGCATCTGGTCAAGCTTGCGCTCAATATCGGCCACCAGGGCGAACTGGGTATGACAGCGGTCCAGGTTATGCTCCGGATAGGAGATTTTAAAATAGGTATCGCCGTTTAAATAGTCCGTTAAAAAGCGGATACCGCATTCAAACGTCATCAGCTTAGCGGAAAAGGCAAGGTAATCAATCTCCGCCTTTGTCAGGCTCTCACCCGCCGCGGAGAGATACCCCTTCACATACTGCTCAAAAAGCTCCAGATCAAGAGAGACACGGGAAAGATCCTTTTCATCCTCCGCCGCCGTGTTGGCGCCGAAGCGAATGCTGTCGCCAAAATCGTAAAGCGACAAGCCGGGCATCACCGTATCCAGATCGATCACGCAGATGCCCTGCTTGGTCTCATTATCAAACATCACGTTGTTCAGCTTGGTATCGTTATGCGTCACCCGCAGGGGCAGCTCCCCCTTTGCCACAAGATCAAGCAGCACGTGGCAATCCGCCTCGCGCGCTTTTGCAAAGGCAATCTCCTTCTGCACGAGGGCGGCGCGGCCCTTCCCATCCGCCTCAATGGCAGAGAGCAGATCCTGAAACCGCGAAACAGTGTTGTGAAAATTAGGGATCGTCTCATGCAGGCTGGCGCTTGGATAGTCCGCAAGCCTGCACTGAAAATTCCCAAATGCTCTGGCTGCATTGTAGAAAACCACTGGATCCGTAATGCTTTGGCAGGTATAGGCGTTGGAAATGAAGTTATAAATCCGCCAGCAGCGGTTTCCCTCATCCCGATAATAGGGCTTACCGTTTACCGTGCGGTAAACCGTGAGCGTTTCCCTCTGCGTGTCGCCGCCAGCCCGCTCGATCTGCTCACGCAGATAGGAGGTTACGCCGATGATATTTTCCATCAACTCGTCCGGATTACGGAAGACATGGGTATTAATCTGCTGGAGCAGATAATCCCTGCAATCGCCTCCCTGTTCAAAATGCAGCACATAGGTATTGTTAATATGCCCATTGTCAATCCGACTATAGCCGGCATAGACGCCGTCAAGCCCAAACTGATGCGTAATCTCCTCAATCTGGAAGGGACGTTCGCTCATATGTCCACACAGCCTTTCTCTACAGTTCATTTTTCTCATTTTTACCGCAAGCCATCCGGGCAATGCGGGGTATCCTTTAAACGATATCCGCCAAGGCGATGGTGCCAAACCGCAGCGGATTGTGAAAACCAAGCGTCTCACTGTCCACCGGGAAAAAGGCGCCAAAATGCGGATGCTCTGTTTTATCGCCGCATTTATAAAAATTGCCCCGCATTTTGCAAGGCGCGGCCAAAAAAGGCCGGCGATAGACCGCCTCCAGAAGTTCACAGGGAATGGAGAGCAACACGCCCCAGGCATCTCCCTGCGGCGTAGCAAGAGAAAACGGGGAGACCTCCGGCGACAGCGGCGTAAGCTCCGCCAAACGGGTGCGGCCCACGCGGCCGGGGCCAAACTCCGCCAGAAAAACGCCCTTGGGATTCATCTCAATATTCAGGTAATTCTCCTGCTCGGGAAACGGGTTTAAAAAGCATTCCAGGCAGCTATCCTCATAAACCGGATCATCCCGCCGGCTGGCAGCTGCGCGAACCGGCTCCTCAAACGACCACATCCGCACAAAAACGCCCTGCCCGCGCACTGCGCAGAGCTGTGCAAATGCCGCCGGACGGTAAGGAACCTCCTTCTCCCAGTGGAAATTTCCCAACCGGGCAGAGGGGACGCGCCCCCAATCCGGCTGCCCGTCAAAGATTGGGCCGGTATACGTCTGCGCCATATACACGCCTCCTCATGGTAACTACGTTATTATATCAATTCGGGCCGTTTTGTCAAGGTTTGGGCTATTTTCAGCCGAATCGGAGGCTTTTTCAATGCAATTCATTTTATATTATGTAAAATAATGTATTTTTATCATTTCATCCCTAATTAGCTCCTTCATCTGCTCGAATAGCTAACACAAAAAAGCGAAGCGCCCTGCCGGAGGCGGCTGAAATGGCTTTTTCATTCCCTCCGGCACGGCAAATAAAAGGCGGCTTCGCTCTGTGAGTAGATTGGGGGCGTTCGCATCCGTGTACAGGCTAACGCCCCTGCCCGGTCCGGCCTGCTTCTCCGCCCGGCCCATCACGGCGCGGGCGCTCATCCGGGCGGCTCTTTTGATGGGACGAAATCCATTGATTATTGCCCGCCGTTTTGGGGGCGCATTCTTTCTTCTTGTGTTCCATATTGCATCTCAAGCCTCCTTTCTCAATTTACAATAGGAGGAAAGCATCCTCTTACATTCGGTAGGATGCGCTGTTTTCCTGAGAAATATTATCCTTTGTTGTTGTACTCATCGCCACTTTTTGTTATACTTTTATCAAAGTTGCTGCAAAGCATAAAACATAGTCTGGCAAGCCATTGGGAAACGGGACTTTGGCCTGGCTGTTTCACGGCCGGGGGAACAAAGCGGGTCGCCGCTTTTGCGGCGTAAGACGGAGGTGTTATTTCAATGAGACATAACCTGATGAAACGGACTGCTTGTGTTGTACTGGCGGTTATGATGGCGTCGCTGGCAGTGCTGCCCGCCTCCAGCGCAGCAGTGGATAAGATGAAGGATGTCCACTATCCCTATGTGTTTGTTCATGGAATGGGCGGCTGGGGATATGATGAGGGGATCAACGATATGATCCCCTACTGGGGTGCAACAACAGGGGCATTGATGCCACGCCTTCGCGAGCAGGGCTATGAATGCTACGACGCCTCGGTCGGTCCCATTTCCAGCTGCTGGGATCGCGCATGCGAGCTTTATGCGCAAATGACGGGCACAACAGTGGATTACGGTGCAGCCCATTCCAAGGCGCATCATCACGCCCGCTATGGCCGCACCTATGACGAGCCTCTGTTTGAGGGCTGGGGCACGGAGGAAGACGGCATATTACAAAAGGTGAATCTCGTCGGCCACAGCTTCGGCGGCAATACGATCCGCCTCTTCACAGAGCTGCTCGCCAATGGGGATGCACAGGAGCGCGAGGCTACGCCCAGAGATGAGCTTTCTCCGCTGTTTGCCGGCGGCAAGGCGCATTGGGTGCATTCTGTCACAACGCTGTGCACGCCGCATAACGGCTCTACGCTGCGCTACATCGCAGATGAGTTGAAGCTGACCGATCTGGTGAAGACCGTCTGCTATCTGTATGCCGGGGTAATGGGGCGTTCCCTGCTGAACGGCTTTGTGGATTTCCACCTGGAGCAATTTGGGCTGACGGCGATCCCAGGCGAAACGGCAGAGGATTTTCTTACCCGTGCGCTCAGACTCATCATAGAAGAGACCGGCGACAGCATTGTAACCGATCTCTCACCGGACGGCGCCGCCGCGCTTAACGATCGCATTGGACTGGAGGACAACATTTATTATTTCTCCTATTCCTATCTCACCACGCATCAATCTCCATTGAGCGAGCATCAAGTAGCAAATGCCGACACCCTGTTGGTGCTCATTCCGTTTGCCAACCTGATCGGGAGATACTCTGCCAACACGGTTACGGACTATCCAATTGATGAAAGCTGGCTGCCAAACGATGGGCTGGTAAGTGTTGTTTCTGCGCAAAAGCCCTCCGATGATCCGGGCGTGGATTTTGATGCGAAGCATATCGTGAGGGGCCGCTGGAATGTGATGCCTACGCTGCCCGGAGACCACGGCACAGTAATCGGCCTGAACGCAGATCGGGAACAGACGCTGCAATTTTACCTTGACCTGATGCAGATGATCGAATCGCTGCCAAGTTAGATTTTGGATATTAGAGGTGGTAGCCAGAGAGCCCACGCCTCTGAACAGCTTACAGGCCCCGGGAAAAACCTCCCGGGGCCTGGCCTTTACATCCAATTTCCAATAGCTACAGTCCAGTTTTGTAGGGTTGGGTCTTGATCGAATCGGAAAATTTTGTTGTTTTCGTTTACAGTGCAGCCAGAAATGAAAACAATATCATCTTCCGCTCAGGCCGCGGGGCCCGAGCGGGAACAACAATCATGTTGTTTGTGGC
>USBP01000184.1 GCA_900552985.1 uncultured Oscillospiraceae bacterium | reverse complement strand
AAAGAGTGCCGGTAAAATTTTCTGGCGGCCCTATGAAATCCAGCTGGATGGGCTGCTGCACGAAGGGGAAAATTGCATTGAGGTCACACTCACCGGCTCCCTGCGCAACCTGCTCGGCCCGCATCACCTCAAAAGCAAAGAAAGCTACAGTGTATCCCCCGGCAGCTTCTACCGCCGTTCCTACATCTGGAGGCGCGAGGAAAACCCCGATTGGACGAATGACTATCGTTTTGTGGAATTCGGGCTGTTTTTAAGTGAAAAAGAAGAATAAAAGAAATCACGCTGATTATTGGCGGCTCGTTGATTCAGAAGCACATTGCTTGACTGCCGACGTTTCTGCTCTATCTCGGAGCGGCGATTTACGCGGTGCTTCAGCCCATCTCCCTGCTGATGCCAAAGCGTTGCCCGCAAGGCGCGAGCGTTTATCGGTTAGAAAGGGATGGAGAGCAGTATCTCGCGGTGTTTCCTTTTTCACTTCTGCCGCAACCCATGGAATGGAATGCCAGATGGCCTTACCGTGCGACGGAGCTGTGGAGCAGAGAGTGTCTCGAGGGAGGGAGAAAGCGCGCCTTCGCATATGGGCCGCTGGCGAAATGCCGTGCTTTACAAAATAGAGCGGCTCAAACAAGCTTAACCCCGCCCTGCCGGATGAGAAACATCTGTCCGGCAGGGCGGGGTTATTGGGATTCTATTTATTTTCGTTTTGCCTGTTGTGCGGCGAAGCGCTCCATAGCCGCCGAATGCATGGCGAACCGAAGCACATTTTTGGCGCTGCGCTGCAGCTCGCCAAGCGTCATACCATGCGGCTTTCCATAGGTTTCCAGCAACGTACCATCGCTTGTTTTCAATCCGGCCCGCTTGCCGCCCGGCATCAGCACATCCACCTGTGCGCGCACACGGTACCCGTTATCCCGCAGCGAAGGGAATTCCGGGCTGCGGCAAGGCTTCATCCACCAATCCGTCATCACACAGCCCTCATAGCCCCACTCGCCCCGCAGGATCGAAGTGCAAAGCTCATACTGATAGTGCCCCCAAACGCCATTGATCTTATTATAGGAGGTCATGATATTCTGCGGCTTCGCCTCCTTCACGCAGATTTCAAAGCCCTTGAGGTAGATCTCCCGCAGCGCGCGCTCAGAAAGGCGGGAATCATTCACATTGCGGCAATATTCCTGATTATTACAGGCGAAATGCTTCGGGCAGGCCGAAACGCCTGTGCTTTGCAGCCCCCTGACTGCTGCGGCCGCGATTTTGCCTGTAAGGAACGGATCCTCCGAATAATATTCAAAATTCCGCCCGCACAGGGGGTTGCGGTGGATATTCATCCCCGGCGCCAGCAAAACATCGCTGCCCTTTTCGCGCATCTCACGCCCTTGCGCCGTGTAGACCTCCTGCACCAGCGATTCGTCAAACGTACATGCTAACAGCGTGCCAATCGGGAGAAGGGAGCAGGCGCTCTTCAAACGGATGCCGGAGGGCCCGTCCGTCGTCGTGACGGGCGGAATCCCCTTTTTGCGAAGCGAGGGCAGCACACCGGCAAAAACACCAGCGTTGCCTGGCGCGCCAAGGGGACTATTCATGACATAGGCCCCGCGCGTAATGGCCTCCAGTTCCTTTAAATTGAGCTGAGCGACGAATGTATCCATCGTCACCCGCCCCTCCTTGACGTCGGAGAGGCGATAGCCCTGATTCCCGGTGATCTGCTGCCCCTTGGGAAGGTCGTCCAGAATGATCTGGCGAAGCTGTGTTGTACGGATATGCCCCGGCTCCCGAACCGGATGCCGGACGCCATTTTCCTCCCGCGCGGCGATCACTTGAAACGCCTCTACCGGCGCGGCTACCTCCCGCAGCTGCTCCAGCACAACGGTTTCAGGCTGCTCATAGGCCCATATGCGTTCCGCGTCGCGGACATTACCGCCCAGCGCGAACCCATAGACGCCCTTTTCGACCACATAGGCCGACCGGAGCCCCGCCTTGCCACTATCGTCATAAGAGGAGAGCCGCTCCATGGGCACAAAGAGCGAGAGGCGCTGCCCTTCACCAGGCGCAAGCAGCTTTGTCTTTGCAAAACCGGCCAGCACCCGGAAGGGATTTCCAAGCGCGCCGCATGGCTTTTCCACATAGAGCTGAACCGTCTCCCGCCCTGCAAACCGCGCTCCGGTATTGGTCACCGTGCAGTGTAGGCGAAAGCCTGCCGCCATCTGTTCCACGCCCTCAAATGCAATCGAAAAGGACGTATAGCTTAAACCATAGCCAAAGGGATACAGCACATCGCTCTGGCGGAAGGTTTCAAACCATCGGTAGCCCACATAGAGATCCTCTTCGTAGCAATTATATTCTTTATTTCCAAAATTTGTAGAGGAAGGGTAGCTTTCATAGCTGCGTGCGACTGTATCAGTCAGCCTGCCGCAGGGAGTTTCTGCTCCGCACAGCAGGTCCGCAACTGCATTTCCACTCTCCATACCGCCCTGCCAGACAATCATGGCCGCACTGATGCGCTCCCCATAGGCCTCGAGCCAGGAGAAATCCATCACGCTGCCGATGTTGAGCAGCACGGCGGTCTTATCAAACCGAGCCGTCACAAGAGAGAGCATCTGCTCTTCCGCATCGGTGAGATAAAAGCTGCCCTTTTCCAGCGCGTTCTCCCGATCCTCTCCGGAGGAGCGGCCAATCACGACCACGGCGGCCTGTGAAGCTTCCGCCGCCCGCCCAACGAGCTCAGGCGTCAGATCCATCTCGGGATAGCAGCGCGGCCAATGCCCCCAAACGCCGTGACGGACGGGGTTTTTATCGCACCACGCTTCATAAACAGCGGCCAGCTCTTCATTCAGCCGCAGGCCGCCGCAGTTGCGCAGCCCCTCTAACAGGTTGACGGCATAGGGTTTATTCACATCGCCCCCAGAGCCATAGCCCGTGTAGAACCAATCGCGCTGCACCCGCCCGAATAAGGAAACGGTATCGCCCCGCTTGAGCGGCAGCATCCCATCGTTTTTCAAAAGCACGGCCCCCTGTGCCGCCGCACGGCGCAGCAGCTCCGGCATACCAGGTGTTACCGCCTTTTTTTCTGCCGTATGCCTGCCCTCCTTCTGAGAAAGGCCCCCGAATCTGGCGGCCGTTTTTTCAAAGGATTGCAATATTTTTTGCCCAAGCTTCACCGGCATATCTGACTGCCTCCTCTTTTCATCGCACTGCTTTTTCTCTCAGTTTATCACATCGGGCACAGGAAATCCAGATGGAAAATAACAGATTTCGGGGTACGGCAGCAACCGTGCCCTTCCCTGGCCGGATATCAACGCCCTGGCAGATGCCATCAGACAACCTGCTTTGCAATCCTCTTAAAAACGGCTATAATAGAAGCAGGCGAATCGCCTGAATATGAGACACAGGAGGAATCATCATGCCCTATATCGCAACACGTGTCAGTATACCAGTGCCCGCTGAAAGGGAAGCGGCGATCAAGACGAAGCTGGGGGAGGCAATCCAGCTGCTTGGCAAAACGGAAAGCTGGCTGATGCTCTCTTTTGAGGAGAACTGCCGCCTATGGTTTCAGGGCAACAACGGGCAGCCCTGTGCATTTGTAACCGTTAAGCTGTTTGGCAAAGCGTCCTCTGCCGCTTATGAGGCGATGACCGGCAGGGTCACGCAGATTTTGCAGGAGGAGCTGGGCATCGATCCTGCGCGCATCTATGTGCAGTATGAGGAGGTCAGCCACTGGGGCTGGAATGGGAGCAATTTTTAAAAAGAGCGCGATACAAACATTGTATGAAACAGAAAAAAGGGGGCCGGGCTATTATATACGGCTGGAGAGGCCGCCTTTACTGCAACCGCATGGAAGGAAATGCTTTGGAGGTCTTACACCGATCAGCTGCTGAAAGACATTTGGGATAAGCTGGATAGCATCCGTGTACAGGAGTACCCATCGGTTTCCAGCGCCGTGGCCGCACCCCTAGCTGCGTGATCCTCCTTGTCTTCCAACAAGGAAGGCTGCGCAGGCACCACTGCCACAGGCTGAAGGATCCGAAGGACCTCTCCGGCGATGTTCTCCTTGTACACGGATGCCACGGTCATTGAAAACCAGAAACTGTTGGCACGCCGCCTGACGGCGCTTCAGCAGGAACGGCTTTCTCTCCCTGCACGACGGATTCAGGTCAGCATTC
>USBP01000183.1 GCA_900552985.1 uncultured Oscillospiraceae bacterium | reverse complement strand
CAGCCAGTGGCTGAAAACGGGGATAAGGTGGTTGCCCTCCTGGGAGATTCTGCAACAGTAAAAACCTTCTATAAAGAATCCGGCCACGCCTTTCGCATGTTTATGATCGGCAAGGGCACAGATATGCGGGCGGCGGAAAAATACGCCGCCAAAATCGGCCTCTCAAAGGAGATTACCTTTACGGGGAAGATCAGCGACCGGGAGCAGCTGCGCGCTTTCTACAGCCGCGCTGACGCATTCCTCTTCCCCTCCACGTTTGATACCAATGGCCTCGTCGTTCGGGAAGCGGCGGCCTGCGGCTGTCCGAGCCTGCTGATCGAAGGAAGCTGTGCCGCCGAAGGCATTGAGGACGGCGTAACCGGATATCTCAGCCGGGAGAATGCCGCCGATTATGCAAAATCTCTGGAAGCTATGCTTGCCGATCCGGATAAAATGAAACAGGTTGGAAAAAATGCCAGCGAGAAAATTTATTTATCCTGGGAGGATGCTGTGCGCATGGCCTACGCCCGTTACGAAAACCTGTGCCGCAACTGGGAGTACCCCGAGGGCTATCATGACGAAGGCTGGGGAAACGCTGAGGAAAGCGCAGGCAAATAGTAAAGAAAGCAACACCGCTTTCCCTCAAAAGCAAGGTGTATATACAGCCGGGAGCGCAGCAGCAGTGATAAAAACACCGCTGCTGCCCTTTGTTCACCCATATAAGGGAGGTCTATCAATGAAAATGCCCAAAATTGGTATGCGCATCACCAAAACCGCCGTGGCGGTTTTTTTGTGCTTTCTCATTGATTTGCTGCGCAATCATCAGGGCGTTCCCTTTTATTCCGCAATCGCCGCAATTCTCTGCATGCAGCCGCAGGTTTCCAACAGCGTAAAGGTTGCGCTCAACCGCAGTGTCGGCACGTTCCTTGGCGGCATGGCCGGAATGCTTGTTCTGCTTGCGGAGCGCGCCTGGCTGCCAAAGGATATGCCTGTCCTGCAATACCTGATCGTCTCGCTTTGTATCGTTGCGCTGATCTACCTCACCGTCATCCTGAAAAAGACCACTGCCTCCTATATCACCTGCGTCGTATTCCTGAGCGTTACCATCTCGCACGGGGCGGACGTCAACCCGTATCTCTTTGCTGTCAACCGCATGATTGACACCCTGATCGGTATTGCTGTCTCCCTGGCGGTCAACGCCGCCCGCCTGCCGCGCGGGAGGGATAAACGCACGCTCTTTATCACCGGGCTGGACGGCGTGCTTTGGGAGCCGGGCAAAGCGATGAGCGCTTTCTCAAAAATCCGGCTCGTGCACCTGCTTGAACACGGCGCGCAGATCACAGCGGTCACCGGGCGTTCGCCCGCATCCTTTCTGCCCATGCTGAAGGATATCCCCTTTTCCCTCCCGATCATCACGATGAACGGGGCGGCGCTGTATCATCTTCCAAGCAACACTTACGCCTACTGCCAGACAATCCCGCAGGAAATCACAGAACGTCTGCAAGCGCTGTTTCATCAACGCCAGGTCAATTGTTTTGTAAAGGCCGTGATTCATGACGTGCTGCATGTTTACTACGGCCCGTTCACCAACGAGGCGCAGCAGGCGGTCTACCGCGCCCACCACGGCGGCCATTACGAAAATTATGTCTGCGCAGGTCTACCGCAGGGGCATGAGGCGATTTGCCTGACCGTTATCGACACCAGCGCAATGATTGAACGCCTCTGCCGGGAAATTTCCAATGCCCCCTTCTCCGATGCGCTGCGCTGCCTCTGCCACTCCGACCGGGCGCATCCCCACTATTCTGTCCTGGAGGTCTACAGCGCCAGTGCCACGCCGGACAGAGCCGCAGAAATTTTAAAAAAAAGAGTCGGCGCGGGCCGCGTTGTTGTGTTTTCTGCCAGCGCCAACGACCTGCCTCTGCTTCATCAGGCGGATGACAGCTACGCAGCACGCGGAGCAGAGGAATGCGTGCAGGAGGCATGCCGCTTCCAGATTGCCAGCGGCGAGCCGGTCATTCGCAAGCTCTCCGGGTTATTTTATCATAAAAGCGGAAATCAGCTTTCCAATGGCAGCCATTCTGAAAGCTGATGCAGATCCGTACACCGGATCAAAAAATAGAAAGGCCTGCGCCCTGCCTCTTTGGGCGCAAGCCTTTTGAATCCATCTCTCACTGTTCAAACACGAAGGCCGGACTATACGAACAAACTGCATCCGCTTTTACGAAACTGATCGATTTTTTCCCGCAGCCGCGCCTCCTCCACATGAAAATGCGCGCCAAGGCAGGCAAGGCACAAAAACGATTGCGCGCCGCGGTTGACCAGCTTTTTATACAGGCCGATCTCATCCGCTGTCAGGGTACGGCCGCATTTCATACAACATTCCATCCCCTGCTCACGCCTCGGCAATTTTCGCACGGAACACCCGGCAGCCATGTACAGGCAGGGTGACGGAGAAATAATCCCGCTGCACGCCGATGCGCTCGCCGGAGACTGCATCCGTCAACTCCAGCCCAAGGCCCGAGCCATACGGCAGGCCGATGTCTTCGAGGATACAGTCCGCCGTATGCTCCCGCTCATCGTCAAAATTAAAAAACGCAAGCGCAAAAGTGTGATCCGCGAGATGGCGGAAAAAGATAGGCATGGCGTCTTCTCCCGGGTTGACCTGATAAGGCGGCCGGCACTCCTCATCCTGATCGATCGCCAGCAGGCCTGGATTGAGCAGGATGCTGCGGCTCTCCTCCGAGAGGGCGCGTACATCCCCGCCAATCATCAGCGGCACGCCGAACAGGCACCAGAGCGCATGATGCGTGAGATACTCCATATCGCTGCACCCGGTAAGGGCAACATTGCCTTTGCCATACATACCGGTGACCAGCATATCCATATCGTTAAAGCAGCCGTAGCCGGAATAGCACAGCTTATCAATCTGGCTCTGCGCAATATCTCGAATGGAGGCAAAGCTGTCGTTGATATCGCCTGTGGAGCGGTACATCTGCGCGCCCGCGCTGCGCATCCACTCGCCCGGCTCTTCCACCCCCCAGTTGCATGCAGAAAAGAGGATTTCGCGGCCGCATGCCTTCAAAGCCATCCCCATGCGGCGGTACATCGTTTGACAGTGCGCGCTTTTGGGGAAATTGCAAAAGTCATATTTTAAAAAATCCACGCCCCATCCGGCAAACGCGCGCGCATCCTCAAACTCATGGCCAAAGCTGCCGGGATATTTTGCGCAGGTCATCACGCCCGCGCAGGAATACATGCCGAATTTCAGCCCCCTGCTGTGAACGTAATCGGCCACATGCTTCATACCGTGCGGAAATTTTACCGGATCGGCGACAAGCTGCCCCTGCGCATCCCGCGAGCGCTCGGACCAGCAATCGTCGATTACAAGATAGTTGTAGCCTGCATCCCGGTAACCCTTTTCCACCATCGCATCGGCGATTTCAAAAATCAACTGCTCAGAGATATTTTCCCCAAAGGTATTCCAAGAATTCCAGCCCATTGGAGGGCGCTTTGCCAGCATAAAAATTCTCCTTTCTAAAGCGGGAGGGCATCTCACCAGCCCGCGTCATACAATAATCATGCATGAGAGGCCTTGCTATGCAATATCGAATCAAGCGTATGCGGCGCAAAACAACCGGCATTTACATTACAGAGGATGGCTCCGTAGAAATCCGTGCGCCTTACGGGGTGCCGGAGGCGGAAATTGACCGCTTTGCCAGGGAAAAAGAGGATTGGATCCGCGCCCATCAGGCCGCTGTGCGCGAGCGCAACCGGCAAAGGGAAGCTTACTGCTTGCAGCCGGGCGGCAGCCTTCTCTTTTTGGGTCGGGAACGCCCTCTGGCGCCTTCGCAAACCAACCGGCTCACCTTTGACGGCGAGCGCTTTCTCATCCCGGACGCCCCGATGGAAATACTGCGCCCCGCCGTAGCGGCACTCTACCGCCAGGCGGCCAGGCAGCTCCTCCCGGAGATTGCCGCGCGCTATACGCCGCTTGTGGGCCGGGAGCCTGCGCAAATCCGCATCAGCTCCGCTAAGACGCGGTGGGGCTCCTGCTCTGCGCAGGGCGGGCTTAATTTCTCCTGGAGGCTGATGTTTGCGACGCCGGGGGCAATCGACTATGTTGTAGTACATGAGCTCGCCCACCTGGTTGAATTCAACCACTCTCCGCGTTTCTGGGCTTTGGTAGAGGCCATCCTGCCGGATTGGC
>USBP01000182.1 GCA_900552985.1 uncultured Oscillospiraceae bacterium | reverse complement strand
CCCACAACGCTTGCCGACCTTGGCATTACGCAAATCCAGCCGGAGCAGATCCGCGCGGTTGCCGAGCTGGCCTGCGCTCCGGCCGATACGCTGGGGAACATGCCCTTTGCCGTTACGCCCGACGCGGTCTACGACGCCATCCTGGGCGCGGACGCGATCGGCAGGAAATATAAAGAGCTGCATGCCTAAGGGTTGCATCAATTAATCCCCTGTACGCTGATGTTTATTCCAGAGGGATATAGCGCGAGTTGGGCCGCCAGTTGGCGGGCCTTTTTTGTGGCGCTTGTGAACAGGATGGCTTCCTCAGGTGTGCATTATTTTGTATTGAAAAGTGATTTTTCGGGATTGACATTTGCAGGGAAGTCAGTATAATTACTTTTGACACCCGGTATTAAAAGGGGCGGCGGAATCCTCCAAGCGGGGGACAAATGATAGCGTGCGAAGGAGGGAGAAAATGAATGATCAGAAAGTGCTGGAGCAGATCCGGATACGCAATTTTGCCCGCCTGCTCAAGGTGATGCGGGAGCTCGGCACATGCAGCCTGTCACAGATTACCGAGCAGATGAGTATCGGATTGACAACGGTTAAGAAATGTATAGAGGAGGGTCTTAGCTGCGGCATGATCCTTCCGGGGGAAACGGCTGAATCCACAGGCGGGCGGAAAGCGCAGCAATTTTTGCTTAACGCGGGTTATCAATATGAGTTGATGATCTTGATCGATAATAACAATTTAGTATGCAGGGTCTATGATTTTAACCGGCGATGCCTGGAAAAATCGCAGGTGCGGTTTGAAATGCCCCTGTTTTGGCAACGCCTGTGTGAAGAGATCACCGTCTATACTGCCCGTTATGCGGTGGGTACCATCTGCCTCGCCATGCCCTGCGTGATAAAGGATGGCCGTGTGACCGACTGGTACTATAACCCCATGATGCAGGGTTTTGAAATCGGGCTGGAGTTGCAAAAGCGTTTTTGCACCCACGTTATCGTGCAAAACGATATGAAGCTGGCCGTACGCGGCGCAGCGGCCCATCCAGGTGAAAAGGGCGTGAAGAATCTCGTCGTCGCTCAGTTTGGCCACAATGGTGTTGGTGTGGGAGAAATGGTAAACGGCCAGGTGTTGGAAGGGGCTGCGGGGTTTGCGGGCGAGGTCGGTCATACGCAAGACCGGCGAAAGAATATCGTGGGCGTCGCCTACCCTGCGAAAATTATCCGCAATGTAATTATCTGCATCAATCCGGAAAAGATTGTATTTTACCGCTCAGAGCGGCAAAACCGATTCCCGCAGATCTTTGAGGCGTCGGTCAAGGGCCTGCCGGAGGCGGCTGTGCCACAATACACCGTATCAGATGCGTATGCGGAGGATATTTTGACTGGGATGTTTTGTCTGATGGATCAAAACGGATATTTTAAAAAAGGAAGCGGCAGCCAATGAATCACTTGCTTAAAAACAAATCAACGAAAGAGATTATCGCTTATTCGCTTCTCCCATTCGGGATGAGCACGATCTACAGTATTGTCGGAACGGCGCTGAACATGTATTTTACAGATGTCCTGGGCTTGTCCATGGCCATGGCAAGTATCGTGGTATCGGTCACAAAGGTCTGGGATGCGGTCAATGATCCGCTGATGGGGATGCTCATTGATAAAACGCACACACGCTTTGGGAAATGCCGCCCATATATTTTGTGGATGTCCTTCCCGATGATTCTGGCTACAGCGCTGCTGTTTGCCCCGGTCAATTTCGGGCAGAAGGGGAATTTTGCCTACGCGATTTTTGCCTATCTGCTCTATTATACCATTTATACGGCGCTGGATATCCCCAACAAGGGCCTTGCGCCATTGGTGTTTCCAGAGGATAAGGTGCGGGTGAAGGCGCTCTCCTGGAGCAATATCCTCGGATCGCTCGGTTCTATCCTGCCCTCTGTGCTGTTTTTTACGGTTGCGGGGATGTGGGGACGTGAAAACCAGAAGAGCGGATATTTCTTTGCGGCGCTGCTTTTTGCGACGCTCGGCGCAATCCCGATGTTTTTCTCGGCCTTTGGGATCAAGGAAAAGATTACGATTCCGCCCCGTAAGGAGAAATACCGCGAAAGCCTGAAGATTGTGTTCCGGGATAAAAAGTTTATCATTCTGACCATTGCGATGTTCTTTTCTTCCATTGTGAATATCGGCTCCATGTTCCTGCCTTATTTTGCAAAGTGGAATTGCATTGGCGTTTTACCTATCGACCAACTGTGCGATTGGCTCCAGAGCACATTCGGCATATCCGTTTCCCTTACCAGTGAAGGGCTGCTCACGCCGCTTCTGCAGATTGGCAGCGGCGCCTCCTACATGCTCTCAATGGCTCTGATTCCGGTATTCCTGAAAAAGATGGATAAAAAAACGCTTTGGATTGGCGCCTCTCTGGCCGGCCTGGTGGCCGATGTGATTTGCTTTGTGACCGGCATCTGGATTGTTCCCTACAACACGTTCGCCGGCGCGGTGACCTATATGATCCTGCGGTTTTTTACAAATTTCCCAGTAGGGATCATGACGGTTTTGACGGTCGCCATGTTCTCCGATGTTGTGGAGGATATTGAGATGCGCACCGGCAAGCGGCTGGAGGGAACGGTATTTTCCTTCCAGAGCCTGATCAGCCAGATTTCCGTTGCCCTCTTGAATGGGCTGATGCTCCAGATTGTCAATGCCTTTGGCTATGATGTGAAACGCATGACCGCCCTGACGGATAATTTGACGCGTCCGCTGATTGAGAGCACGACGCAATCCGTCATCCACAGTGGGGTGGATTACACGCTGCTGCTGAATGTAATCTTCTTTCTGCTGACCGCTTTCGGCGCAATCGGTCTGCTTCTGCAATCGGTAACAATGCTCTTCTACAAATTTGATGAGAAGGCACAGGCCGGCAAGCTCCAAGCCTTCCGCGAGGAAAAGGCGCGCCGGGAGGCGGAGGAAATGAACCGCCTGATGCAGGAGGCCGGGGCAGCCGACGGCGCGGGCGACTAAACCGCCCGCCGGAAGCAGGAGGGATACACTTGAAAAAGGTTTTTGTGATTTCTAAAACGCACCTGGATCTGGGCTTCACCGATTATGCGGAGAATGTGTACCAGATGTATCTGGACGCCTTTATCCCCAATGCGATCCGCCTGGCGGAGCAGGTCAACACGCCGGAAAAGAAGCGCTTTATTTGGACGACTGGTTCCTGGATCCTCAAGGAAGCATTGGAGCATGGCGCGCCGGCCCAGAGGGAGAGGCTGCGAGAGGCGATTCGCCGCGGAGATGTGGCGCCGCACGCGCTGCCGTTTACCACCCACACGGAGCTGCTCGATGCGGATACGCTCAATTACGGCCTGTCCATTGTGGAGCAGTTGGACTGCCTGCGTGGGCGCAAAACCATCGCCGCGAAGATGACGGATGTGCCCGGCCACACCCGTGGGCTGGTGCCGCTGCTGGCAAAGCACGGCATCAAGCTGCTGCACATCGGCGTGAACGGGGCCTCCCCCCTGCCGAAGGTGCCGCCCTGCTTTCGCTGGCGCAGCGGCAGCAGCGAGGTGGTGGTGGTCTACTCCGGGGATTACGGCGGGGCGTTTCGCAGCGGGCTGATCGATGAGATCCTCTACTTTGACCACACGCACGACAATTCTGGCACGCCGGACCCTAGGCGTGTATTGCAGAAGCTATCGAGCATTCAAAAAAAGTTTCCTGAATATGAGGTCACGGCCGGTACACTGGATGATTTCGCCGAGGCCGTTTGGGAGAAACGAGAGGGCCTGCCCGTTTATGAGGGTGAGATTGGAGACACCTGGATCCATGGCGCCGCCTCGGATCCCTATAAATCCGCAGCGCTGCGGGAGCTGATCCGCCTGAAAAACGAGTGGCTGGAGGAGGGCTCCCTTGGCCGTGACAGCGCGGAGTACCGCGGGCTTGCGGATCACCTGCTCTGTGTGGCGGAGCACACCTGGGGCATGGATGTGAAAAAATTTTTTGCCGATTATGAGCACTATTTAAAGCCGGAGTTCCAACGCGCGCGCCGGGCGAACCGTGTGCACATCCATCACCCGCTGCGCGGCTTCCCGCATAACCTGATTACGCTCGGCGCCCGGCTGGGCGGTGCTTACAAGTCCGGTTCTTATCAGGCAATTGAAAAAAGCTGGGCGGAGCAGCGCGCCTATTTGGATGGTGCGGTCAACGCCCTTTCGTTGGAGCACAGGCGGT